>NZ_JANSJA010000148.1:0-56978 GCF_047462335.1 Synechococcus sp. H60.1 | reverse complement strand
ATTCAGGTTCTAGTGGCAGCAATGCCATCGGGGTTCAAGTCCCCGGTTCCGCATTCTTTTGGCTTGGTTGCTAACTACTCCATCACCTCAACGTAGAGCAAGCCCTAAAAGAATCTTGCTTGGCTGCAGAACTCCTGTGAGGCCGGAAAAGGCCGTAACTTTTAGAGAGTCAGCTCTTTTTCGATTTGGGAGAGCTTGATACGAGCAAGAGCCAAGTTGCCTTTCTCCCGATCCAAAGCCAGATAGAAAAATAGCCCAGGTATGTGCTTAAGTAGATACATCAGGTGATACTGAGTCTCCAGAATAATAAGTATCTCTTCGATTCTGTCGGCGAACTTAAGAGACTCTGCAACTCGCATCTTGGCGCGGATCACCTCTGTGTTTCCGGCAATGGCCAACTCCAGATTAGCTTCGGGAAAGGCAGGGCTGTTGGTGCCCTTAAACCCCAGACACATTCCGGTCTTCCAGTCCCCCAAAGCCACGCCCAGTGCTCCGTCAATGGTGAGAGCCTTCACCAGACTGTCTTGAAGCTTGTTCATAAGACTGCCCTATCCCCAAAAGCCTGATCCTGAAGTCTGTCCGACCATCATAAGTCTCTAATTGGAAAGTTTCAACTTAAAAGTACTAGAACCTGCTTATTTTTAAGATAAGTAAAACTAAATGCTAAATGTGTTAAGCGAGGGTCGTCGAGATTTTCTTGCCTTTACGTGTATCTGTATAGTTTCTTGAAAGCCAAGCCCCTGGGATCACCCTCCGAGAACAAGGGCATTTCCCTCAAGTCAGGCAGTACGGCTCCCGCTTGGTTCGTTTGGGGGCATAGATCCTTGAGGATTTCGGCAAGGCGGTCGGGGAGTTATGCTGGGGTTGTCTCTTTTACCAGGCTGCTGAGGTTCACCCACGGCAGCGCGGGATCCCGTCTCTCCAGCTTGACCTATGCCCAAGGCTCCCCTTCCCCCCAACGAAGAAGAGCGGCTGGCTGCCCTACGAGAGTATCAAGTTCTCGATACAGCCCCTGAAACTGCCTTTGACGAGATCGTCCGGCTTGCTGCTTACATCTGCGGCACGCCCGTCTCGCTGGTCTCTCTCATCGACGAGCATCGCCAGTGGTTTAAGGCCAAGTTCGGCATTGAGGGCATCGAGGAAACGCCGCGGGATGTGGCCTTCTGTGCCCACGCCATTCTCTCGCCCAAAGAGCCGCTGGTGGTGCCCGATGCCACCCAGGATCCGCGCTTTGCCGACAACCCTTTTGTAACCCAAGAGCCGCATATTCGCTTTTACGCCGGTGTGCCCTTGGTAACGCCGGAAGGGCAAGCGCTGGGTACCCTCTGCGTGGTGGACTACCAACCCCGCCAGCTCAGCCCGGAGCAATTGGAGCAGCTCAAGGCCCTGGCCCATCAGGTGACAGCCCAACTGGAGCTGCGCCGCACCTTGCGGGAGTTGGCCAAGGCTCCCTTGCTTCCCAAAGCTGGCGAGAGCAAGCCTGCTCGCAAAAACCGCTTTCTCCTCAAGGTCAGTGCTGGCCTGGGCCTGGCTGCCCTGATCTTGGGCGGGATCGCCTACTCTGCCCAGCGCAACGCCAGTCGCCTGCCCCAACTGACGGAGCAAGTGGCCGATACCCTGGAAGTGATCCAGAACCTGGAAGGATTGCTCTCAGAGATCCGTGCTGCCGAGGCAGGTAAACGGGGTTACCTTTTGACCAACGAGACTCGCTACCTCGACGAGTACAAGGCCAGCCTTGAGGCCATTCCCACTCGTCTTAGCCGGCTGCAAGAGTTGACAGCCGACAACCCTCTCCAGCAAGGGCGCCTGAAGTGGCTGGAGCTGCTTTTGGAACAGCGTCTGAACCTTGCCCAAGATCTTATCCGGCTCCGGGATCAAGAGGGGCTGGCCGCTGTTCAAGAAGCCTTGAAGAAGGGCGAAGGGCAAAGGTTGATGGAGCGGATCGCCAACCTAGTGGAGGCGCTCCAGGAGCAAGAGCGGCTTCTGTTGCAGCAGCGCAGCGAGCAGTTCCAGCTTGCTTGGGTTAGAACCAATGCCATCCTGCTGGGGGGGCTGGCTTTTACCTACTTGCTGTTGGCCGCAGTTTATGCCCTCATTCGCCGCGAAACTGCCGAGCGGGAGCGGGCGGAAACCTTCCTCAAGCAGGAGCGGGACTTTACCAGCGCCATCCTCGACACGGCAGGCGCTGTGGTGGTGGTCATGGATCCCGAGGGGCGCATCCTGCGCTTTAACCGCGCTGCCGAGCAGCTTTCTGGCTATTCGCTGGCAGAAGTCAAGGGCCAACTGCTCTGGGACTTGGGCTTGATCCCGGCGGGGGAGATGGCCCGCCTGAAGCAAGCTTTTCAACAACTTAAGGGCAGTCGCTCCCTTTTCTTAAACCGCCATGAAAACTTCTGGCGCACCAAGCAGGGGGCGCTGCGGCTCATTGCTTGGACCAACACCGCCCTGGTCAACGCCGAGGGCGAGGTGGAGTTTATCATCGGCACCGGCATCGACATCACCGAGCGCAAGCTGGCGGAGCTGGCTCTCAAAGAAAGCGAAGAGCGCTACCGGGATCTCTTTGAAAATGCCAGCGATCTCATTCAGGCTGTCGATGCCGAAGGGTACTTTCTCTATGTCAACCGCGCCTGGAAGGAGACCCTGGGCTACGACGAAGCTCAAATCCACCAAATGAGGGTTTTCGACATCATCCACCCCGACTATCGAGAGCACTGCCAGGTGGTTTTCCAGAAGCTTTTGGCTGGCCAACCTCTGGACAAGGTGGAGACGGCCTTTGTGACTGCCAAGGGCGAAACCATCTGGGTGGAGGGAAGTGTTAACTGCCGCCTTGAAGATGGGGTGATGGTCTCCACGCGGGGCATTTTCCGCAACATCACCGAGCGCAAAAAAGCTGCCGAGGAGCTGGAGCGGCAGAGCCGGCGGGCCCAACTGCTGGCCGATCTCAGCTTAAAGATCCGCCAATCGCTGGATATTGCCGAGATCCTGGAAACGGCAGTAACGGAGATCCAAGCCCTGCTCAGGGCGGATCGCGTTTTGGTCTACCGCTTCCAGCCGGATGGATCCGGGATCATCTCCAACGAGAAAACCCAGCCCGGCATCCCTTCCCTTTTGGGCGAGGTGATTGAGGATCCCTGTTTTCAGGAAAAATATGCCGAGCTCTACAGCCAGGGCCGGGTTCGCGCCATCAGCGACGTGGAGGCCGAAGGGCTGGAGCCCTGCTACCTGGAGCTGCTGCAAACAATGCAGGTGAAGGCCAACCTGGTGGTGCCCCTCTTCATGGAGCAGCGGCTGTGGGGGCTGTTGTTAGCCCACCAGTGTTCTGCACCCCGCCAGTGGCAGCCGTTTGAGATCGAGCTGCTGGTGCAACTGGCCAACCAAATCGGCATTGCCCTTACCCAGGCAGAGCTCCTGGAGCGGGAGCGCCAGCGCAGCCTTGAGCTAGAACAAGCCCGCAAAGCGGCAGAGCAGGCTTCTCAGGCCAAAAGCAGCTTCTTGGCCACCATGAGCCACGAGATCCGCACCCCCATGAACGCGGTGCTGGGGATGACGGGCTTGTTGCTGGAGACGCCCCTGACCCCCGAGCAGCGGGACTTTGTCGAGACCATCCGCATCAGCGGCGATGCCCTGCTGACCCTCATCAACGACATCCTGGACTTCTCCAAGCTGGAAGCCGGGGAGATGGAGCTGGAGATCCTGGACTTCGACCTGAGGGCCTGTTTGGAGGAGGTGGCGGATCTCTTTGCCCCCACTGCCCACGCCAAGGGCCTGGAGCTGGCGGTGCTCATGCCGCCGGAAGTGCCCCGCTATCTGCGGGGGGATGCGTCGCGGCTGCGCCAAATCCTCAACAACTTGGTGAGCAACGCCATCAAGTTCACCCATCAAGGGGAGGTGGTCATCCAGGCCGAGCTGCTGCAAAAAACGGCCACCCATGTCCAACTGCGGCTCTCGGTAAGGGATACAGGGATCGGGATCCCCAAGGAAGCGCAAGCCAAGCTGTTTCAGCCCTTCACCCAAGTGGATGCTTCTACCACCCGCAAATACGGGGGCACAGGGCTGGGCCTGGCCATTTGCAAGCAACTGACAGAGCTGATGGGGGGCAAGATCTTCCTAGAGAGCGAGGTGGGCCGCGGCAGCACCTTCAGCCTCGAGCTGACCCTGGAAAGACAACCCTACGCCCGACAAATCTCCCAGCACCCTGCCCGCATCCCTGTCAATCTCCAGGGCAAGCGGCTGTTGGTGGTGGACGACAACGCCACCAACCGCAAGATTGTCCGCTGCCAGGCCACCGCTTGGGGCATGGTGGTGGAAGAAGCCGAAAATGCCTACCAGGCTCTGGACAAGCTGCGCCAGGCTGCGCGGGAAGGGATCCCCTTCCCCTTGGCGGTTTTGGACATGCAGATGCCGGAGGTGGATGGGGAAACCCTGGGCCGCTGGATCAAGGCGGATCCCGAACTGTCCCCGACGCAACTGGTGATGATGACCTCGCTGGGGTTGGGGGAGCACTCCCGCCGCGCCGCCGAGATTGGCTTTGCTGCCTACCTAACCAAGCCGGTCAAGCAAACGCGATTGCAAGAAGCTCTGATCATGGCCCTGGGCAAGTCTTCCGGCCTGGCCACCGCGCTGCTGGGCATGGGCCCACCCCTTTCGCAGAGTGCGCCCTCGGCCAGCCGCCCCCAGCAACCCCTGCGCATCCTCTTGGCCGAAGACAACCCCGTCAACCAGAAGGTGGCCCTGCGCCAGCTGCAGAGCTTGGGCTACCTGGCGGATGTGGTGGCCAACGGCCAGGAGGTGCTGGATTTGCTGCAGCAAGTCAAGTACGACCTCATCCTCATGGATTGCCAGATGCCGGTGATGGATGGCTACGAGGCCACCCGCCGCCTGCGCCAGCAGGAGCGGGGATCCGGCCACCGCACCGTGGTGATTGCCATCACGGCCAACGCCATGCAGGAGGATCGGGAGCGCTGCCTGCAAGCGGGCATGGACGACTATCTCAGTAAGCCGGTGCTAAAGGAGGATCTGGAAAAAGTGCTCAACCACTGGAGCCAAAGGATCGCCCCTTCCGCAGCAGGAGCAGCCAACGGGGCGGCTTCGTCCGATCCGCCTTCTCCTGAAGCTGCCGGCGGTGACCCTGCTCCCACGCTGCCCTACCCCATCGACGCCGCCTACTTGGAGCGGGTTACGGGAGGTGACCGCCAGTTTCAGCGGGAGCTGCTGCAGGTGTTTGTCCAAGATGGCCAGGAGCAGTTGCCGCGGCTGCGCCAAGCTCTTGCAGCGGGTAATGCCGAAGACTTGAGGAAAATTGCCCACCGCCTCAAGGGAGCTAGCGCCAACGTGGGGGCCAATGGCTTTTGTCAAGCAGCCCGCGAGCTAGAACACCTGGGGGTGCAACTGGCGCAGCCGGGATCCCAAGCTGATGACCCAAAATGGGCAAGCGCTTCCCAGAACCTGGAGGAGCTGGAGCGCATCTTGGCCGACATTTGCCAGTACCTGCAGGAATTGGAAGGCTAGGGCGATCCCAGACTTGTTGCCCTCACCCCCAGCCCCTCTCCCAAAAGGAGATGGGGATCAAGTGGGGAACCGTTGGGGGCAGAAGGAACAACTACTTTCGGCTGTTTGGGCTTCACTCTGGCTCGGAACTGCAGCAAAAGCCCGGCTGCTTGAGCAAGCTAGAAGAGGACAGCCGGGCAAAAAGGTGTCTAGCTAGTGCTTCGACCCAATCAGGCGGGCTGGGATTACATCAGGCCAATTTGAGAGAGGATCCCTTGGCCCGTAAGCAACTCGGTCAAAACGCCAATCACAAAGCCCAACATTGCCAGACGGCCATTCCATTTTTCGGCGAAGGTGGTAAAGCCGAACTTAGCTTCTTGGTTTTCCATGGTTGCAACTCCATCAAGGGGTGACATCTCCAATGTGGCTCAGATATTAAAAAGTGTCAAGTTTTGTGTCGAGAGCTAACAAGGTGAGGTCGACAAGGATCCCTAGCTGCTTTTGACGGCAGTCCAGACAGCGTCTACGAGACGGAGCTCCTCCTGCGACAGCACTTTGAGGTACTGCAGCCTAGCAAAGGTTGCCTCATCGGGATAGATAGCTGGGTTTTGGCGATCCTGCGGGTTAATCTTAGGCAGGGCGGCAGCATTGGGGGTGGCAAAGCGGTTGTAGTTGCTCAGTTGGGCGCCAATTTCCGGCTCCAGAAGGAAGTTGATGAAGCGGTTGGCCAGCTCCGGGTTAGGAGCTTTGGCTGGGATGGCCATCACATCTAGCCAGATGTGAGCGCCCTCGCGAGGGACAAAGTAGCCAATGTTGGGATTTTCCTCAGCAGCTTGCAGGGCATCGCCGCTGTAGACAACCGCCACGTTGGCTGTTCCGGAGACCAATTGATTTTTGCCGCCCACCCCGCCAATGAGGCCGGCGCTGCGGCGTTTGGTGTCGATGAGAAGCTGCTGGATCTGCTGCAGTTCGGAGCGAACAGTGGTGTTGATATCGAAGCCGAGGTAGAGGGCCGCCGCGGCAATCATGGAGCGCATCTCATCGATCATCACAAAGGGGCCGTACTGCTGCTGCGGGTCGAAAATCAGACCCCAGGAGCGCTCAAAGTTTTCCGGCAGGCGGTCTTTGCGGTAGCCGATGCCGGTGGTGCCCCACTGGTAGGGAACTGTGTAGGTGTTTTCTGGGTCAAAGGGCAAGCCGACAAACTTCTCCCCCAAGTTGCGGAGATTGGGAATCAGGGCTTTGTTGAGAGGCTGCAGCAGGCCCAGCTCCACCATGTTGGGCACAACGTAGTCCGTGGGCACAACGACGTCGTACTGGCTCACGCCGCCCCCCCGCAGCTTGGCGATCATGTCCTCGTTGGACTCGTACACACTCACCACCACGCGGCTATTGGTGGCTTTCTCAAAGGCAGTGAGAATGGCCGGGTCAATGTATTCCGACCAGATGTAGAGTTGAAGGGTTTGTTTTTGGGCAGCCGTTCTCAGGGGCCAGAAGAAAAGCAGGAGCAGCAAACAGCAAAGCAAAGCGATGGCCGTGGCAATTCCCTTTTTCATAGGCAGGAGGGGCAGGAGCAGCAGTGAAGGGGCTGGAGTTCCTGCTCTGGGAAAGACTTAGACAATAGCCGACTTCCCTCTAGCCCTGAGGCAAAAGCGGAGCTCACCGCTGTCCCTCCCCTAGACCTAGAGCAGGCTTGTCCAACCCTACGCCCTAGCCTACCACCTGGGCTTCCCCGTTGCTGCTTTCCCCAGCCGAGAATAGCAGTTGATATAGCCGCTGCTGGTCGGCAGGGTTGCGGTAGCGCTGTTGCTGCAACGGCCAATCCTGCAAAGCCAGCTCTTGTTGCTCACGTAACCTAGGCTGTAGGGCCGAGTCGGCGGGCAACTTGGCCTGCAAAACCTGTAAATCGTTGAAGCGGCCCAGTTGCTCCTGTAGGCCTTTCAGAGTTTTGATCCACTCCTGCACAGTTTCCCCGTAAAAGGGGGCGAAAAACTCCACCTGGTAGCGCAGGCGTTTGGTGGCTTTGCGCAGATCGTGTAGCTGTTTGGCCTGAGATTCTGTCTCGGGAAAAGACGGGATCCGCCAGCCCGGCTGCAGGAACCAGGCGGCCAGCAAAGGAGCCAACAGGTGAGGCAAGCTCTCCTGGAGGGGAAGCTGGGCCGCAGGCCGGTAGCGGGGGTGCTCCAGCCACTCCGCGCAGGCTGCCTGAAACTCTTGGAAGTTTGCATCTTCCAAAATGCGGCGGGAACGTTTCTCGGCTTGGGCCTGACACTGCCGCAGGTCTTCCTCCAGCTCCTCCAGCTCGGCTGCTGGGATCCCCTGCCAATAGGGCTCTTGGAGGATTTCCAGCAACACGTCCAAATCCCGCTGCTGGCCCAGGGTTCTGGTCAACTTTTGCAGACGTTTGGGCTTGAGCGGCTTGGGCAGGCGCACGGATCCCTGAAACACCTCCACCCAGGTGCCGATGCGGCGCAGGCCCACCCGGATTTGATGGAGGGACTCTGCTGCCTCGGGGTGCTGGTTGAGCACTCTCCCCACGTGCTTCTGCAGCCGCTGCCATTGCTGGCTTAACAATTGGTGGGCCCAAGCGGCCACGGTGGGTGAAGGGGAAGACGCCAGCAGGATCGAGTGCTCGCTTTTCTGCTCAGCAGCAATGGCATTCACGGCAAATCTCCTCTACCTGTCAAAACGGGGCCTAAAAAGGGCAGAAGGCTTTCCCTGCATAGCCTACTTACCTTACCCTGAGGTCACCCGCGCCCTCTTCTTTTTTAACCTAATCTTAACCTCTGAGCAGGGTATGGCCAGGGAAACGGTTGAGACCGCCATTCGGGCTAGCAGGGCGGAGCCTTTGGTAGGCGGGGCCTGACCGCTGCCCAGATGCGGGTGGCTACCTCTGCCGGGGATCCCATGGCGTCGATGCGAACAATCCGCTGCGGGAACTCGGCGGCTAGAGCTTGAAATCCGCGGTAAACTCGGCGGTGAAACTCCAGGTGTTCTCGCTCGAGTTTGTCGGCCTCTGACTGTAGGGAACGGGTAATCGCTACGCGACGCTGACGCGAACGCGCCAGCCCCACCTCAGGGGGGAGATCCAACCACAGGGTGAGGTGCGGCTGCAGCCCGCCGGTAGCCAAGTGGTTGAGCTGGCGGATCTTCTCCAGGTCCAGCCCGCGACCATAGCCCTGGTAGGCCAGGGTAGAGTCGGTGAAGCGGTCGCAGAGCACAACCTGCCCTGCCGCCAGGGCGGGAAGGAGGCATCTTTGCACGTGCTCGGCCCGGTCTGCCGCGTACAGGAGCAACTCGGCCAGCGGCGTTATGGGATCCCCGTGCAACAGCAGCTCCCGCAGCACCTTTCCCAGTGCTGTGCCCCCTGGCTCGCGGGTACACAGGCAAGCATAGCCCTCTTGTTGAAGCTGCTCGGCCAAAAGGGACTGCTGAGTGGTTTTGCCCGCTCCTTCTCCACCTTCTAAGGTGATGAACACAGCAGTCTCCCTAGAAAGGAGAGCTAGCGCAGATTAAGCTGCGGTTGCAAGTTAAAGGAGTGGCCCGGGATCACCACGTACACGTCGGGGATGTTGGTAGGCTCCAGGCCTTGCAGGGCCAGCCCCTCCACGTTGGAGCGCAGGGCGTCGTTGATGGTGGTTTCCAGTTGGGAGAGAACCTGGGCCTCATTACCCTGACTGGCCAAGCTAGGAAACTGGTTGTAGATGGCGCGGGCCAAGCCGCTGGCCAAGGGGAGCTGAATGAGGGTGAGGTTGGATCCGCCCAGTTGCGGGCCTAAGGTGTTGGCTCGGCCACGGATGCCCAAGGCCTGCAGGGCGTTGGCGGTTTGGCTGACGGGGATGGTGCAGGTGTCCATCTTGTAAATGGGCACCGAGGCCATGGTGAGGGCGGAAACGCTGGTTAGTTGCACCACGGTAAAGGAAGCCGTGCCGTTGTAGGCAAAGCAAAAGTCCCGGAAGGCCGCCGGCACGTTGGCCGCGCGGATGGGACGCTCATCGTCAAAGCCGCCCGACTCCGCGAAGAGGTTGCGGATGGCAAACCCACCAAAGAAAGCCAGCAGGGCCACCACCAGCAAGATTGTCAGATCCGAAGAGGAGACTTCCCCTGAGGAGCTGCTGCTGCGCCCTCCACCTCCATATCCCCCACTGCCCCCGGAGCCGGCGGTGTAGCCGTAAGTTGCAGACCGGGAGGAGCCGGCATAGGCGGAAGAGCGGGCCGATCCGTCGTAGCCCCAGTTGCTGGAGATAGGGCGCCGGGGAACCAAGGCTTGTCCGGCACGCCTGGCCCGGGGCCGAGAGGACTCTGTCTCCTCACCCCGCGAAGATCCGGCGGCAGCTTCTCGGGCTGAGCTAGCCCTCTGTTCTCTCCTGGCATCCTCCGCTTGCAGGGCGCGCCCAGAGAGACGAGCAGAAGACGCCTTCCCATTGTTTTGCCTCTCCTCATCCTCTAGCCAGTCTTGGGCACCGCCAGCGGAGGGGGCAGAACTGTCCTCCGGCAAGGGGGGCGGGGAACGCCGGCCTTGGGACTCTGAGCTGCTGGGAGCTTGGCCGCGGCTTCCCTCACCGGCAGCAGCCGTTGAGTCTGGAAAACGGTTTGGATCGCGCTCCTCAGAGAAGGTCATTCTTCAGGCTCCCAACGCAAAACTGGCATTCCCATCTTCCTGTACCGAGGAAACCTTTTGGCAGGTAGGATCCACAGAGCTGCAGCCTTGGGGTTCAAGGGATCCCCTCAGCGGCATTGTGCAGCCTTTTCTGGCCCAGGTTGCTGCCGTGATCTCGGGCTCTTGTCGTGGACAAATGCCGCCGTACCTCCAAGCTAGCCTAGACTGCGCTCCAAGATCAGGAGCTGTTCTTTCAAGGCCCTCAGGGCCTGGCCGCGGTGGCTGACGGCTTCCTTTTGCGCCGGGCTCATCTCGGCAAAGGTCAGCCCCACCTCCGGCACCCAAAAGAGCGGGTCATAGCCAAATCCTCCTGCTCCCCGGGGCTGAGCCAGGATCTCCCCGTGGCAGATGCCCTCCACCAAGGCCCGCACCTGCCCCTGGGGATCCACCACAGCAATGGCGCAGTGAAAGCTGGCTTGGCGGTTGGGGATCCCTTCCATCTCCCGCAGCAGCCGCGCAATGCGGGCGGCATCGTCAGGGGCATAGCGGGCCGAATGGATCCCCGGGGCGCCGCCAAGGGCTGCCACCGCCAGCCCAGAGTCATCGGCAATGGCCCACTCCCCCAGAGCGGCTGCTACAGCCTTGGCCTTGAGAAGGGCATTTTCGACAAAGGTGCTGCCGCTTTCTTCCACTTCTATCGCCGCCGGCAGGGGACGCAGATCCCAGCTGGGAGCATGGGCCTGGAAGAAGGTGTTGAACTCCCGCCATTTACCAGGGTTGCTGCTGGCCAAGATCAAGGGGCGCGCCATAGGCTGGGGATCGCGGGAAACACAGGTATCTTAGCGGAAGAAAGCAGACAGCAGAGGGCTGCCCAGGTCCTCAGTGGATTTCCAGAACCATGTTGTGCAAGGCCGTGTTGATCACCAGGGTGGAGCCGCAGCGTTCCACCTTTCCCCCGTCCCAGTGCATGTGGCCGCAGATGTAGTAGCGCGGCTGTAGGTGATCCAACAGGGGGCGCAGGGTGGGCATGCGGCGGTGGTACCATTTGCCGCCTTCGTCCAACAGGCCCCGCGGCGGCGCGTGGCTAAGCAGCAGGTCAATGGGGCGAGGAGGCTGGCTGTAGAGGGTAAGCAGCTCCTGCAGATGGCTGCGGGTAAGGGTCCAGCTCCAGCCGCAAGGGGGAGTCCAGGGCACCGCCAACACTTGCAGCCCTAGCCACTCAAAGTAACAAGACTGGGTGATGGCCCGTCCCCACCTGCCAGCTAGGGCATCCAACACGGCAGCGGCTGGGTCGTGGTTGCCGGGCAAAAAGAGCCAGGGCTTGCCCAGGCCGTCTACTGCCGCCAGGAAAGATTGCAACTGGATGACCTCAGCTTCGGCTGTTGGGTAAAAGCCTTGGGTGGCGTTGAGGGAGGGCTTGCCAGCCTTGGAGCAGAAGTCGCCGCAGTTGATGTAGGCATCCACCTGGGGCAGATGGTCAAGGGCCTGCTGGATCAGCCGGTTGCTGCCGTGGTAGTCGGAGCCGAGGAGCAGTTTAATCCCCATAGGCTGGCGGGAAGCAAAGGGTCTATTGCGGACGGGATCCCTGCAGCAGGGCAGCCACCTGTTGCCAGGAGCTGCGGTACCAGGCCCGTTGGGCCTCCAGCTCCTCTTCTAAAGATCCTGTCGGGCCAAACTCCGGACAGGCATACCCCAGGGAGCGCAGGCCCGCCACCAACAGTGCTGGCGACAGCCACCATTGTTGGGCCAAGCGTAACAGATCCACCTGGGCTTGGTTTTGCAGGTAGTGGCGCAATTGCCGTTGTAAGACAGCGGCGGAGGGCAGAGGCACCGCCTGGTGGTGCAGGACAACGAGCAGCGCGTCGCTAGGGGTGCAGTAGAGCAGCCACTTGAGGTGATCCAAAGAGGGAGGCCAGCTCCACAGCCACAGTTGGTCGTAGCGATGGCCAGCTTGGGGGCGGTCGTAGTGGAGGGTTAGGGAGGGATGCTGCTTCGGGAGAAGGACAAACGTAGGGCGCCGGAAGCCGTAGAGGAGGATCGTTCCCCGCGCCTGGGGCAGGAGGGCAGAAAATCGAGATGCAGCCTGCCAACGCAGCGGTTGGGTGGGCTGGGGGGCAGGGCGATAGATCAGCAGGGGCGAGGGTGCTGTCTGGGCCCCAGCTTTGGCATTGGACATGGTGGGAGCAACGGCGGCGGGCGAAAGATTGGCAGAGCTGGCCTCTGCGGCAGGCCGGATCCCAAGAATTTCCAGCTCCAGTTGGGTTTCTTCCCCCCACCTTTTAGCCTTGAGGGTGTAGGCGATGTCAATCTGCTCCGGCAGGGGATAGGCGGCGGCCCCTCGCCAGCAAATGGCCCAAAGGGGACGGCTGGGGACTTTGGCTGGTGCGGCAAGCGAGGATCCTGCCCCGTCCAGGCGCCGGCTGACGGGATCCCGGAGCAGCAGCTTTAGGTGGCCGGGGGTATCCTCCTCCCCCTGGGCAGGCTGCGGGCCAAATCGCTGCTGCTGCAGCACCTGCAGGTTGCGGCTGCAAAAGACCGGCTCAGGATTGCCGATGCCACAGGGTTGCAACCGTTGCAGCTCTCGGTAGAGGTCGAGGGTGAGATCCGCCAGCGCCACCTCCGCGTCGATCTGCACCAGGGGCCGGATTTGCTCCGGCTGCAGACGCTGTTGGGCCAATTGCCGCAGCCGCTCTTCCAAAAGAGGCCAGTTTTCCGCTTTCAGGCTAAACCCCCCCGCCGCCGGGTGGCCGCCATGTTTGATAAACAGATCCTTGCAAAACTCCAGGGCCTGAAACACGTCGAACTCCGGGATCCCCTGCCGCGCCGAGCCAGTGATCTCCCCCTGGCGCGACTGGCTGCCGATAAACACTGGACAGCCAAAGCGCTCCGCCAGCCGCGAAGCCACCAGGCCAATCACCCCCTTGTGCCAGCGCTGCTGGGGAGTTCCCAAAAGGATTAACACCCGCTCCTGCGCCAGATCCCGCTCTTGCCGGGCCATCTGCTCCAAAGCCTCCGCCTCAATGCGGCTGCACATCTGCTGCCGCACCTGGTTGAGCCGTTCACAGCGGCGGGCCAGTTTCTCTGCCTGCTGCGGGTCGTCGGTGGTCAGCAGCCGGATCCCCATCTCCGGTCGGCCAATTCGCCCAATGGCATTGATGCGGGGCCCCAAGCCAAACCCTACCCACTCTGGCCGCAGCTCCTCTAGGGATCCTGTCATTCCCATCACTGCCAAGAGGGCGCGGATCCCGGCCAGCGGCGAAGTGGGCAAGAGAGCCAGCCCCTGCCGCACCCAAAGACGGTTCACCCCCGTCAGCGGCGCCAAATCGGCAATGGTGCCCACGGTAAACAGTTCCAGGGCTACCCGCCCCAACTGTTCGTCGCCGCGGCGCTCTGCCAAGGCTTGGGCCAGGAGGTAGGCCACCCCCACCCCGGCCATCCCCCGATAGGGAGACGATGCCGGGATCCGCTTGGGGTTGAGAATGGCGTCGGCAGGGGGCAACTGGGGGGGCAAGTCGTGGTGATCTGTCACGATCACCGTTAGCCCTAACTCTTTGGCCAGTTGGATGGGCTCGTGGGCAGCAATGCCATTGTCTACGGTGAGAATGAGGCGTACCCCCTCGCGGTGCAGCTCTTGCACCATGCGGCTGTTGAGGCCATAGCCCTCCCTGAGGCGGCTGGGGATGCGGTAAACCACCGGTGTGCCCCGCAAAGCCCGCAGCAGCAGGGCCGTGCTGGTCATGCCGTCGGCATCGTAGTCGCCGCAGATGGCGATGGGCTCCTGCCGGCAAATCGCCCTCTCCAACAGCTCTACCGCCAGGGGCAGCTCGGCAAAGTCATGGCTGGGCGGGGGCAGGTAGGTGGGATCCGGCTGCAAATAGTGTTGGATCTCGGCGGGGCCAGACAGGCCGCGGTTGAGCAGGATCTGGGCCAACAGGGGCGAGATCCCCACGACCTCAGCCAGACGCCGGGCCGTCGGCTCATCCACAGGATGGAACAGCCAGCGTTGGTCGGGGATCCCGGCCATGGCCATTGGTCTTCAGCTAGCGGGTAGCAGTGCTACAGTTGGCCTGTAAGCTATCTTTTGACCCTAACCTAAAAACGCCTCTCTGCTCCTCAGTGCGCTGCCCATGTATTCTCTGCTGCTTACCTATGGCCTCAACCCGCTGACGGGACTGAAGCTGTTGGTCAAATCCCCTGAGCAGGCCTCCCTGTGGACGTTGATCCAGCAGCTCTGGGGCCGCCCCGGATCCCGGCGCCGCAGGCCGCGACTCCAAATCTCTCTGGGCCGCCTCGTGCCCGAACAGAGCGAGCGCCTGTCTAAGTTGGAGGTGCTGCTGCGCTTGCGGTTTTTCATCGCCATCGAAGCTGCAACGCCGGAGCAGCCTTTGCCGGCCCTCCCCTCCGGCCAGGGATCCACCATTCAGCTTGCCCGCTACACCGAAGGTTCCCAGCACTACAAAACCGAGATCCTCCGCTTTGCCCTGGGAGGATCCCGCGCCCTCGGAGCGCCGCGCCGCCAGAGCTATCGTCGCCGCCGCTTCTAAAAACCCCTGGCTGAAACCGTTCCGACCAGCAGTGGAGTTCTGCCGACCTGTCTATACTAGAGATGCGCTAAATCTGTGCTTCTCCCGTGAACGCTGGGCTGTGTCAGTGCCACAGATGGCTTATAAACCAAAGGGCTGCTCCAGGGTGGCAGGGGATCCCCGCCGGCCCATGGCCCCAAGTGGGGAGGACGGCAGCCCTCCTGGCTGGATCCCTGGCGGCTGGCATGCTTGCCCTGCCCGCTGCTTTGGCCTTAACCCGCTACCAAGTCCACGTCTTGGCCGCCGAGGCAGCCGCCTTGGCTCAGGTGCGTGCCCAGGTACCGGACGCCTATTTCGTGCAAGGGGATGGACAGGTATTCATTCTGGCAGGAACCTTCATCAACCGCAACCACGCCCAACGCCGCCAGGCCGAATTGGAACGGTTGGGCTTGCCGGTGCGGGTGGTGAGCCGTCAAGATACGGATCCGCCCCTTCCGCCCGCTTTCCCCGCCCAAACAGCGCCCGACCGCCCCTCCGCCAGTTCTGAAAACCCTGTCCCACCGGCGCCAACGGCTCCCCCCTCCGATCCCCAGCGGCCCTTTGCCACCTATGTGCCCAACCCCAGCAGGGATCCCCGGCTAGAGGAGCGGGTACGCCGCTTCTTTCCAGGGGCTGCTGTGGTGCAATACCGCGGCCAGGCCGCCTTGCAGACGGGCACCTTCTCCCGCCTGTCGTTGGCCCAGGATCAGGCCCGCTGGCTAACTGCCCAGGGCTTGCCGGCGGTGGCGGTGTCGCTAGCTGAAGGGGGATCCGGAAGGGATCCCGACTCCCAGCCACCTCAGGGGGAGCGCTACTGGGTGTTGGTGGCGGATCCCAGGGGGGAGAAATGGCCTGCACTCAAACAACTGCTAGAGGGATCCCTGCCCTTGATCTACGACGACCTGCGGGTGGTGCGCACGGGCGGGTTTGCCGACCCGGCTGCTGCCGCCGAACAAGTGCGGTACCTGGCTGGCCAAGGCTACGAAGCCGGGATCTTCCCCGCCGACCTGCGCCGCTCTCGACCGCTTCTGGTTCAGGATCCCACCCCCTCTCCCGCATCCCTGCGCGAAGAAGGCACAGGTGGATTTTGGGTGGTGGTATCCGCCGGGGCAGAGGCGCTGCCTAAGCTGCAGCAGTTTGCCCCTGACGCTTTTGTGCGCGGCTCTGTGATTCAGGTGGGCACTTACCGGCAGCGGGCCAATGCCGAACAGGCGCGGCGTGCCCTGGCCGAGGCGGGGTTTGACGCCCGCGTCCTGCCCGTCGAGTAGCAGCAGCCGGCTTCAGCCCCTTTCCCTGAGGGAGAGGGGAGGTCAGAAACCGTTTCGCGGCTGTTGAGCATAGCCCCATTGGGCCTCGTTGCCCTTTGCACCACTTCTTGGAATCACCAGGGATCCTTCTACAAGTGAGATCGCCGCCAGGGTGAGGCGCAGGGTTTCCGCCTGTAACTGGGCCGGGCTGGCCAGGGGATAGGCCAACTGTTGCATCACTTGGGGGCAATTCCCACCGCCAAGATCTAGGCTGGGATCCAACCAGTCCAGTTGCCTTTCGCAGGGGTTGGACGGGGTGCTGTGGATATCCTCCACCCCTGGATCGGCCCCGGTAAGGCGGAGCCAACACCGAAAGCTGGGCCAGAGTTGTGGGGGCAAAGCCCGCACCTGACCCGGCACAGCCCTGTCGAAATAGATGAGAAAGTCTGCCTTCCAGCCGTTGCAGGCCGGGCAGAGGGGCTGCAAGTTGGCAGCCGTGTTGGGCCCTCCGCGGCTGAGCGGGATGATGTGATCCTGCACAGGGGCGGATCCCACCTGTGACCATGGCCTGCCACAGCGGGGGCAACAGGGGTACCAGCGCAACAGTTGCCAGAACTCGGCAGTGGCCACCTGGCCCGTCAGGTCGTAGCTGCCCCGCTTTTCCTTGGCACGAGCGGCCTGTCGCTTCTGGCGTTGTCGTCTTGCACAGGTGGGGCAGGGATCCGGTCGAAACAGGAACTCATCCCCACACTCCGGGCAACGATAGGGACTCGACATCAGGACCTAAGACCCTGAACGGGCTAAAGAGCTTGTTTGGCCTGTTGCAGCGTCTGCTCAAACACCTCCAGCGGCTGCGCCCCCGAGAAGGCAATGCCGTTCAAGATGAAATAGGGCGTGCCGCCAATGCCCAGTTGAGAGGCCAGATCCATATCCCGCTGAATGGCTCGCTCTGCCGCCCGGCTGCGCCGATCCCGGTTGAACTTCTCCACGTTCAGGCCCAACTTCTCGGCAGTGGCCACATAAAACGCATCCCCAAGCTGGGATTGGTTGGCGAAGAGCTCGTCGTGGAACTCCCAGAACTTGCCCTGGCGGTGGGCAGCCCAAGCCGCGCGAGCCGCCGCCATCGCCTCCGGGTGGATGCTGGTCAAGGGCAGGTGCTTATACACCAAGGTCACCTCCTTCCCGTGCTCGGCCATGAACTGTTTGAGGGTGTCGTGGGCGCGGGCGCAGAAGGGACATTGGAAATCAGAAAACTCCACCAACACCAGCCGCAAAGTGTCGGATCCCAGTTGAGGAGAGTCTCCGATGACAGCACGCGGGTTCTCCCGCAACTGACGGCCAAATTCTTCCGCCAACTGCTGCTGTTGTTGCTGCTGCTCTTGGTACTGCCGCTGCTGGTACTCCTGCACAGCCTCAAGGATCACCTGGGGGTTCTTGCGAATGATCTGCAGCACCTGCTCCTCCAAATCGGCTGGAGCTGCGAAGGCAACTTGGACAACACTGCTCATCCCCAGCCAAACCAGCAGCACGGCGAGGAACCCAGCCTTGGCCAAGTGCTGTCCCCACACGCGAAAAACCCTTGCCAGCCTATCCATTCCAAAACCCCCTCCAGGTATGCCCAGAGCTGTACAGCTCAACCAAGCTAACGCCAGATGGCGGCGATGTCTACCACGCTTTCGGGGGGATCAGGAGTTGGTCGCTTGGAGAAGCTGCTCCTTAATCCGCTGCAGCTGGCTGGCCCAACGGGGATCCGGCTCAGAGGCCCCTTCGGTCTCGGCAACGACATTGCCTCCGCCCCCTTTGTGGCCCCGCTGGCGTTGCTTCTTGCTGGGGGCGGACTTGTCCCCCGACTCTTTGGAGCCTTTGGAAGAACCTCGGGGCTCAGGATCCCCGGGCGCCCTGGAATCCTTGCCAGCGTCTTTGGCAGACTCCTTAGCTGGGGAGCCGGAGGCTGCTGCTTTGGCTTCGGCGTCTTCCCGTTTCTCCCGCGGCTGGGCAATCTCGATGCGCAAGTTGACATCGCCAAAGCTATGGCCGTTGAATTTCTCGATGTACTGCTGCGCCTGCTCTTCGGTGCTCACAGTTACAAACCCGAAGCCGCGACATTTGCCTGTCCGCCGATCCCGAATCACCTTGGTGGAAATGACCTCACCTGCAGAGCTAAAGAGCTTCTCCAATGCCTGACGATCCACCTCTTCCGGCAGATTTCCGACATACAGACGAACGGGCATGATGCAGCGAAGCTCCTTATCGAAATAACAGAAGGCCAAAATGCAACGGGTCAATCCAAAAGCATTGGGGCTGCCAGATTAGGAAACCCAGAACTCAGTAGTTCATTGTCCCATCCCAGCGCAGCACAAACCGCAACCTTTGCAAAGCATAAAGCTATTTTTCAATTTACCTCAGGCCCAAGCCAAAAAGCTGAGCAAAACGGCTTTGTCGATTGGCTGGCTGACCCAGGCAGCTTTTGCAGGGAGCGGCGTTGGCCGGCGGTTCCTGCCTAGGTCCAACCAGCGCCGCTCAAGCGATCCCGATGGAGAAAGGGACGGGCCTGGGGCCCGGTGTAGTCGGCTACGAGATGGCCTCGCCCCCGCAGTTGGTAGCGGTAGGTTACTAGGCCTTCCAGACCCACCGGGCCGCGCGGCGGCAGCTTTTGGGTGCTGATCCCCACCTCCGCCCCGAAGCCATAGCGAAAGCCATCGGCAAAGCGGGTGGAGGCATTGTGAAAGACCCCTGCTGCGTCCACTTCGTCGAGAAAGCGCTGGGCAGCGGCGGCGTCTTCGGTCACGATGGCCTCGGTGTGCCGGGATCCGTACCGTTGGATGTGGGCAATGGCCTCGTCGAGGGAATCCACCATTTTGATAGCTAGAATCAGGTCGGCGTACTCAGTGCTCCAGTCGGCCTCAGTGGCCGGGATCAGATCGGGTACCAGCTCGCGGCAGCGGGGATCCCCGCGTAGCTCTACCCCTTTCTCGCGCAGCGCCTGCACAGCCAGGGGCAAAAATCGAGGGGCGATGGCCGCGTGCACCAGCAGGGTCTCGATGGCGTTGCAGGCGGCAGGATACTGGGTTTTGCTGTCCAGCGTCAGCCTCACCGCCATGTCCACATCGGCGGCCCGATCCACGTACAGGTGACACAGGCCATCGGCATGGCCCAGCACCGGGATGCGAGTATTTTCCATAATGTAGCGGACAAAGCTGCTGGAGCCGCGCGGGATGATGAGATCCACCAGCCCTTCCAGTTGCAGCAGGGCTTTGATCTCCTCGCGGCTGGTGAGCAATTGCAGGGATCCCTGGGGAAAGTCTGGGATCTGCTGCAGCCCCGCCTGGATGGCAGCCATCAGGGCCTGGCAGGAGAGTAGCGCCTCCGATCCGCCTTTGAGCAGGACGCTGTTGCCTGTCTTCACGGCCAGGGCAGCAATTTGCACCAAGGCATCGGGCCGCGACTCGAAGATCACCCCCAGCACTCCTAGAGGGTAGGTGCGCCGCTCCAGCACCAGCCCCTCGTCCAATTCCCGGATCAGCAAGGCCTGCCCCACCGGATCTGGCAGCCGCAGCACCTGCCGCACCCCAGCCACCATCTCGGCCAATTTCTGGGCGTCCAACTTCAAGCGGGCGTAGGCCGAGGCGGACAGCTCGCCGGCCTTGACCTGCTCCGCTGCCCGGGCCAGATCCGCTTGATTGGCTGCCAAGATAGTCTCCTGCTGCGCCAGCAAAGCGGTGGCCATGGCCTCTAGGGCGGCATTCTTTACCGCAGTGGGCAAGGTAGCCGTGCGTCGAGCGGCAGCGCGAGCCAACTGCACCTGGGCCAGCAGGGGCGAGTCAGCAGCAGCTTCCGGCAGGCTGGGAGAGTCGGTTACAAGAGACATAGACTCCAGAAGAAGACGAAAACGCTCCTGCAAATGGGATTCCGGGAGCACCTTTGCAGAGATCCCTGTGCTACGTTGGGCACAGTTGGGCTGTACCATTTGCAGCCTACCAAACTTTGGATCCCACCTGCCGTGGCAGGGGGCATTGCTCTGTCCCTGAGATAAAGTTGGGGCAGAGAAAGGCCTCTGTGCGAAACCCCTAGAGGCTGGAGATCAACCTCGACTTTTAGACCTTGTCTGCCAGGAGAGCCAATGAGAAAGCGCGGGTTTGTGGTTAGTGCAACGGCTGCGGTGGTCACAGCCGTGTCGCTTGTCGGGGTGCAGCTATCCATGCCGGGTTGGGCAGGGTTTCGCCGGGATCCCAAAGAGGTGGTGGACGAAGTTTGGCAGATTGTCAATCGGGAGTACGTCGATCCTTCCTTTAATTCCGTCGACTGGGAGGCGGTGCGCCGCGATCTGCTCAGCCGCGAGTATGCCACCCGCGAGGAGGCCTACGAGGCGATTCGAGAGGCTCTCAAGAAGCTGAACGATCCCTACACCCGCTTCTTGGATCCGGATCAGTTTGCCAGCATGCAGATCGACACCTCTGGCGAGCTGACGGGGGTGGGGATTACCCTTGGCTTGGATCAAGAGACCAACGAGCTGGTGGTGATCTCCCCCATCGAAGGGTCTCCCGCCGATCGCGCTGGGATCAAGTCCAAAGATGTGATCGTGCGCATCGACGACAAATCCACCGAAGGCATGGACACCAACACCGCCGTCAGCCTCATTCGCGGCGAGCCGGGCACGCGGGTGCGGCTGACCATCCGTCGCGAGGGGGAAGGGCTGAAGGTATTCGACTTGGTGCGGGAGAGAATTGAGCTGGCCACTGTGCGCTATGCGGTTCACCAGGAAAATGGCCTGCCCATCGGCTACATTCGCATTACCCAGTTTTCCGGCAATGCCGCCGACAAGGTGCGCCAGGCCATTCGCGAGCTGGAAAAGCAAGGCGTAGTTGCCTATGTGCTGGATCTGCGGGCCAACCCAGGGGGGCTGCTCTACTCCAGCGCCGAGATTGCCCGCATGTGGATCGACCGAGGCAGCATTGTCTCGACGGTGAACCGGCAAGGGGAGCAGGATCGCCTCACGGCCAACAACACCGCCCTTACCGACAAGCCTTTGGCCGTTTTGGTGGATGGGGGATCCGCCAGCGCCAGCGAGATCCTGTCGGGAGCCTTGCAAGATAACCGTCGCGCCGTGATCATCGGCACGCAAACCTTCGGCAAGGGCCTGGTGCAGTCGGTGCATCCCCTCTCCGATGGGTCGGGCCTGGCGGTGACCATTGCCCGCTATCGCACCCCCAAAGGCACCGATATCGATCACAAAGGCATCACCCCGGATATTGTCGTGGAACTGTCCGAAGAAGATCTCAATCGCCTCAGCCGGGATCGCGAGTTGGTGGCCACTCCCGCCGACCCGCAATATGCCGCCGCCATCCAGGCCCTCCAGGCACAGATCTCGGCCCGCCAGCAACAGGCCAAGGAGCCAATGCGTTCCTCTTCCCTCTAGCCAGTGTGGGGGCCCAGGCTGCGAGACCTTGCTGAGTAGCGACCTTGCGCTGGTGAGCAGGCAGCAGCTTCGGCAGGCAGGTTGAGGCGACGCGGGGCTGGAAGTTGTTGGCGGAGGTGGTGAAGCGCTATGGCGGGGTTGCAAGCTGTAGAATCCATCAACTTGGCTGGGCGGGATCTGCTCAAACTCAGCGACCTGAGCCCGGCGGAGCTGGCGGCCTTGCTAGCTCAAGCGGCGGAACTGAAGCGGGATCCCTATCGGGTGGATCTGCGCGGACGGGTGCTAGGGCTGTTGTTCCAGAAGGCTTCTACCCGCACCCGCGTCAGCTTTACCGCTGCCATGGCCCAGTGCGGGGGCAGCACCCTGGATCTGGTGCCGACGGCGATGCAGATGAGCCGCGGCGAGCCCTTGCCGGATACGGCCCGCGTCCTCTCCCGCTACCTGGACGCGATTGCCATTCGCACCTACGACCAGCGGGAGCTGGAAACCTTTGCCGAATATGCCGAGATCCCGGTGATCAACGCCCTCACGGATCAGTTTCACCCCTGCCAGGTTTTGGCCGATCTGCTCACCATCCAGGAGAACTTCGGCCAACTGGCAGGCCTGACCTTGGCCTATTGCGGTGATGGCAATAATGTTGCCCATTCCCTGCTGCTGGGCTGTGCCATGAGCGGGATTCACATCCGCGTCGCCACGCCCCCCGGCTACGAGCCGGATGCAGCAGTAGTAGCAGAAGCACAGGCCTTGGCCCAGGGATCCCAGGTGTGGGTCTTGCAGGATCCCCATGAGGCCGTCTCGGGAGCCCAGGTGGTCTATACCGACGTGTGGGCCAGCATGGGCCAAGAGGATCAGGCCGAGGCCCGCAAAGCCCATTTTCTGCCCTACCAGGTCAACGCCGCGCTGATGAAACTGGCGGATCCCGAGGCCATCGTGCTCCACTGCCTGCCCGCTCACCGGGAAGAGGAGATTACGGCCGAGGTTTTGGAGGGATCCCAGTCCCGTGTGTGGGATCAGGCAGAAAATCGCCTCCACGTGCAAAAGGCACTGCTGATCCAACTGCTGGGGGCAGGGTGACCCCAGAGACAGGGGAGGTGTCAACGGTTATTGGCGGGGCGGCGGGCGGCAATGGCCAGGCTGACGTTGGGCAGCCGCTGCAGGGTATCCATCACCTCTACCACTTTGCCGTGGGAGAGGGCCAAATCGGCGTTGATCACCACCAGGCGGCGCCCTTCAGCCGGCTTCTCGGCCAGGATGCGTTCCACTGCCGGGAGCAGAGCGGAGAGATCGGCAATTTTCTCCTGGTTGACGGCAATTTGGCCCTCAGCCGTGATGCTCACCGTAACGTCTGGCTGGCGGCGGGCTTCGGCTGTGGAGGCCTCTGGCAAATTGACCTCGAGAGCCTCGGAGCGGGTAAGCACCAGGCTGGCGATGACGAAAAACACCAAGATCGAGAAGATGACATCGATTAGAGGCACGATGTTGATCTCGGCGGGTCGAAAGTTTTCTTCTGGGATGCGCATAGGCTAGGAGGGATCAAGCGAGGAGTAGGGCGGAAGGGTGGAGCTGCCGCTGGGGCTGGACTTTGCGTAGGGGTACTGGGAAAGCTGTTGGGCTTGCATCTCTTGCCGCTGGCGATGCAGCAACTCCAGCTCGCCGCCGTACTCCTGGATCTTGGAGAGCTGCCGCAGGTACAGGGAGCGGAAGACGTTGGAGATCAACAAGGTGGGAATGGCCACGATCAGCCCAAAGGCGGTCGAGTAGAGGGCCTCGGCAATCCCCTGCCCTACCCCCTGAGTATTGGTGCCGCCAATATCCCCCAGTTGGATGGAGCTGAGGATCTGGATGATGCCGGTAACCGTGCCCAGCAAGCCCAGGAAGGGGGCAACGGTGATGACGGTGTCGAAGAGGGTGTTAAAGCGTTTCAGCAGGGGCACTTCTGCCGCCAGGGCTGTCTCCAGGGCCAATTTAAAATCCTCGGGGCTGGCTTCGTTGAGCTCCAGGCCGGCCAAAAAGATGCGCGCAATAGGCAGGTCGGCATTTTGCTCCAGCAGGTACTGGGCGGCCCTGGGGTTGCGGCGGTATTGACTCAGGGCTTGTCGCACCACCTCCTCCTGCCGATGGGTGACTTTCCACCAAAACAAGGCCCGCTCGATGCAACAGGCAACCGAGAAGACCGAGAACGTCAACAGGGGGATGGAATAGTACCAACCTTGGATCATGAGCTGCAAGACTCTATCCATACGATCCTGATTACCCCCTTCTAGCGGCAATTCACGCTCATCTTGTCATAGCACTTTCTCAGCAGGGCTGGGATCCCTTTTGAGCGGCTGGGATTGCACCTCCTGGCATCCTGAACCATCTCTTGACGGTTTGACTGCTGGGGTGAGCCACAGCCAGGTGCGCCTCTCCCAAGTCAACCCCAGCCATTTCTCTGACTCTTGGCACTGGCAACAGCCTCCTATCTCCCTCGCCGCAGGAACGCGGAGCAGTCGGCATCCATACCGGGGCCTGCGCTGCTGATTTTCTGGCAGGGGCGCTATGCTGGGGCGTGGGATATTAACCTGTTGGGGTTTCTTAGGCAACTCTGATCTCGATCTCTTGGGATAGCTCAAAACCGATGTCTGCTCAGTCCTTCCCCCCTTTGGCTCTCCTAAGTGTCTCCGATAAAACTGGCCTGATCCCGCTGGCTCAGGCCCTCGTGCAGGAGCACGGCTTTCAACTGCTCAGCAGCGGAGGCACCGCCAAGGCGCTTTTAGAGGCCGGGATCCCGGTCACCCCTGTTTCAGACCATACCGGCGCCCCGGAAATCTTGGGGGGACGGGTGAAAACGCTGCACCCCCGCATTCACGGGGGCATTTTGGCCCGCCTGGAGCGCGGCGAAGACCGGGCGGATCTGGAGGCCCTGGGGATCCCTCCCATCCAACTGGTGGTGGTCAATTTCTATCCTTTCGAGCAGACGGTGGCTCAGCCAGGGGTGTCGCTGGAGGAGGCTTGCGAGCAGATTGACATCGGCGGGCCCACGCTGGCGCGGGCGGCAGCCAAAAATTATCCCCACGTTACCGTGCTAACGGATCCCAGCCAGTACCCTCAGTACTTGCAACTGCTCTCTAGCTCCTCCAGCGAGGCGGAGCGGCTGGCCTTTCGCTTCCAGTGCGCCCGCCGCGCCTTTGAGCAGGTGTTGGCCTACGACCGCACCATTGTCCACTACCTGGCCTGCTCCGAGCTGTCCCACTCCTCTCCACCTCCAGCTCCTGCAGCCGCTGCCGCAGAGGTTTTTCAACTGCAAGGGATCCCTTGGCAGCGCTTGCGCTACGGAGAAAACCCTCACCAAGCCGCCACCTGGTATGTGGTGGATGCGGCTGCTCCCGGTTGGCATCGGGCCAAACAGTTGCAGGGGAAAGAGCTGAGCTACAACAACCTGCTGGATCTGGAGGCGGCTCGCGCCCTGGCAGCAGAACTCAGCCTAGGGCTTGGCAACGACCCTAAGCCAGCGGTGGCGGTGATTGTCAAGCACAACAACCCCTGTGGGGTAGCCGTTCGCCCAACCCTGGCTGCCGCTTTTGAGGCGGCTTTGGCTGCCGATCCCGTCTCCGCCTTTGGGGGCATCGTTGCCCTCAACCAAACTTTGGACAGGGAGACTGCCCAGCGCCTGGCGGAGCCTTTTTTGGAGTGCGTGGTTGTCCCGGCCTGCACCTCTGAGGCGGCTGAGCAACTGGCAGCCAAAAAGAACTTGCGGCTTTTGGTTTTGCCGGACTTTGAGGTTGGGCCAACCCAAAGCCTCCGCACCTTGGCTGGGGGTTTTCTGGTGCAGGAAGCCGACCGGCTGCAGGGATCCGTTCGCCAACCCTCCTGGCGGGTGGTGAGCGAGCGCCAGCCGACACTGGAAGAGTGGGCGGATCTGGAGTTTGCCTGGATAGTCTGCAAACACGTCAAATCCAACGCCATCGTCGTTGCCCGGCAGGGGCAGACTCTCGGCATTGGGGCAGGCCAGATGAACCGGGTGGGTGCCGTCGAGATTGCCCTTCGCCAGGCCGGCTCACAGGCGGCAGGAGCGGTTTTGGCCAGCGACGGCTTTTTCCCCTTTGCCGACAGCGTGGAGGCAGCAGCCCGTGCCGGGATCCGCGCCATCATCCAGCCGGGAGGCAGTCTCCGCGATGCCGATTCCATTGCTGCTGCCAATGCTGCCGGCATCGCCATGGTCTGCACTGGCATCCGTCACTTTTTGCACTAGGGCAGACCCCAGGCTCTGGCCTGGTCCGCCAGCCAGCCCTCGGCGCGCAGGTTCTCCAGCTCGCGGCGCACCCGCAGCCGCAATTCAGCATGCTCCAGCCCCTTGGGCAGGGCAATGCCCAGCCCCACTGTCGCCAACGGGGATCCCAGAAACTGAAACTGGGGGTGCTCCGCCAGCCACCCCGCCAGCACCGAGCGATCCGCTGCCCAGGCCTGCACCGCCCCTTTTAGGAGCAATTCTGCCCCTTCCTGGTAGGAATCCACCGCCACCAACTCAACCCCTGGGAGGTAGCGATGGAGGTGGGGAATGGCGGCCGACCCGCGCAGGACGGCAATCCGCGCGCCGCGTAGCTCTGACCAGCTCTGCCAGTCTTGGGAACGGGCCACAACCAGGCTGGGGCCATCCGGGTAGTAGGCCGAGGTGAACTCCACCTGGCGCGCCCGATCCGGTGTGATGCCGATCTGAGCGATGGCCAGATCCACTTCCCCTGCAGTCAGCACCTGTAGCCGCTCCACATTGGCCACTGGCACCAGCTCCACCGCCGCCGGGGATCCCAGCAGCCGGGATCCCAGCTCGCGGGCTAGGTCAATCTCAAACCCCTGCAGCTTGCCTTCGGCATCGCGAAACCCCAACGGCCTGAGGTTGTCTTTGACCGCAACTCGCAACTGACCCGAACGAACAATCTCTGACCAGGGACGGGCAGCGGCAGGGATCCCTAGGCAAACTAAGGCCAGGCTGGCCGCCCAGCAAGACCTCTGGATCGCCGAGGCCAACGGAGGCCGAGATCCCATCCCCTTCAGGCGGTGCGGGACTGGCGGGCCGCAGCCACCACTTGGGTGAAGGCTTCGGGATCCAGGAAAGCCAAGCGGGCCAACATTTTGCGATTGAGCTGGATATTGGCTTTTTTGAGGCCGTCGATGAACTCGCTGTAGCGCAGGCCCTGGGCGCGGGTGGCGGCATTGATGCGGGCAATCCAGAGGCGGCGAAAATCTCGCTTCTTGCGGCGGCGATCCCGGTAGGCACTGCGCAGGGCCTTCATCACCTGCTGGTTGGCGGTGCGGAACAGCTTAGAGCCGGCTCCGCGAAAGCCTTTGGCCAGCTTGAGGATCTTCTTGCGACGCTTGCGGGCAACATTGCCCCGTTTGACTCTCATGGCGGTAACTCAATACAGACAGATGGATACAAGGGCGAACAAGCCTTGAGACTTTTGGCCTGCCGTGGCGATCGGCTCACCCTAGGCTGAGGGAGTGGAGGAAGCGGCGCAACGGGATCCCACCTAGTGGGTGTTGGGCAGCATCAGGCGCACGTTGGCCAGATCCCGTTCATCCACCAGGGCCACGCCGGCCAATTTGCGTTTGCGGTTGGTGGTTTTGTGCTCAAGCAAGTGGTTGTGCCCGGCCCGGCGACGCATGAACTTGCCGCTGCCGGTGAGGCGAAAGCGCTTGGCGGCTGCCTTGCGAGTTTTGATTTTGGGCATGGCAATAACCCCAGAAATGGCCAGGGGAAAGGTCACAGTCTCCTAGCATAAGCTAGGGAAGACCAAGAAAGCAAATGCCGCAATGGCCTCTTCCTGTCTCAAAGCCGCCAAGAGCCCTCAAAAACTGTTCTCTTGCGGCTCCAAAAGCAACACTTGCCAGCGCAGCAACTGCTGCAACTGCGGCCAGCTCAGGGGAGAGTCTAGGCTTTCTTGAAGGGCTTGGACGGTGCGGATCCCGTCCACCTGCTGCAGGAAGGCGAAGGCTTCCTCGCTGAGGGAGATGGCCTCATAGGCGTAGTTGAAGAGGCTCCGCCCCGGCCACAGGCCCAGGCAGGGGCTGAGGTGGGCAACTGCCGCGGCCACATCCTCTGGATGGGTCCATTCCCAGCGGCGAATAGGGGGCTTGCCGAGAAAGAGCTCGTAGTGGGCCACCACCGGATCCAACAGCTCGATTAGGCGGTAGCGCTCCGGCTCCGGCAGTTGGGCTGCCTGGGCCAGTAGGGTTTCATCTTTGCCCAACACCCGCTCCAGCCGCCAGAACTCTGGGTTGGAAAAGCGCAAAAACTGCAGCCCTGAAGCCTGAATTAGCTCAAACAGCGTCTCGATGGTGTAGTCCACTTCCTGCGGGTGCAGGTACATATCGGCAAAGCATTCGTCGTCCACGTTTTCGATGGCCCAGCGGGCGCGTTCCTGCTGCTGGATGCGGTTGCTGTCTGGCAAAATCTGGAAAAGGCGGCGGCCCACCTGGAGCCCTTGCTGTAGGTGTTCTGCGGAAGCTAGCGGCTGATGCTCTGAGCCAGTGACCAAGAGGCGGATGGCCTTCTGCATCAGGCGGATCTCGTGGCGGCCCAGCTCGCCGTACACAAATAGGTGCAGGATCCCGCCGGGAGCCAGCTTGTTTGCCAGAGCCTGCAGCCCCGCCACCGGATCCGGGAGGTGGTGGAGCATGCCTACGCAGTTGATGAAGTCGAACTGCCCCGGCAGTTGGTCAATGTCGTAAACGTTGAGCTGGCGAAAGTGCACTGGTGGTGCCTGGGAAGCCCGGCAGCGGGCCTCGGCAATCTCCAGGGCGCGGCTGCTCAGGTCAAAAGCCCAGATTTCGGCGTTGGGGTTTTGGTGGGCGATATACTCCGTCCCCACCCCAGAGCCGCAGCCGGCGTCCAGGATGCGCACTGGGCGGCGGCCTGGATGAGCACCTGTGCAAAAGGCATAGGCCTGGGGCCAGCTCCAGCGCCAGTTCCACCCCGGCGGGGGAACGGTGCCGATGGGCTGTGGCGGGAAGGGGTAGAGGTCGTAGAGCTGCCGCACTTGTTTGAGAATCTGTTCGGCGCTGCGGGACTGCATAGGCTCTCCAGCCAGACTATCCAGACTATAGTGACGATATCTCCCCTAAGCACATTTCTCGCCAACGCTCTATGGTTGTCCGCGCTTCCCATCCTCTGCAAGCTGGCCTCACCTTCGACTGGATCAAGCTGACGGCTGAGCTCAAAAAAATTCTCGATCCCCGGCGAGTGATCAGCAAGCCGGAGGAGCTGTTGGTTTACGAGTGTGACGGGCTGACCAGCTACCGGCAAAGGCCGGCTTTGGTGGTGTTGCCGCGCACCACAGAAGAGGTGGCGCAGGTGGTGAAGCTGTGCAGCCGCTACCAGGTGCCCTTTGTGGCGCGGGGATCCGGCACTGGCCTTTCGGGAGGGGCGCTACCCCTGGAAAATAGCGTCGTCATTGCCACCACCCTGATGAAACAGATCCTGGAGATTGACCTAGACAACCGCTGCATGGTGGTGCAGCCGGGGGTGATCAACGCCTGGATTACCCAAGCGGTGGCCGACCAGGGCTATTTTTATGCGCCGGATCCCTCTAGCCAGTCGGTTTGCTCCATCGGCGGCAATGTGGCGGAAAACTCCGGCGGCGTCCACTGCCTCAAGTACGGGGTAACAGCCAACCACATCCTCGGCTTGACGGTGGTGCTGCCGGATGGGGAAGTGGTGCGCTGGGGGGGCAAGATCCCGGAGATGCCCGGCTACGACTGGGTAGGTCTGTTTGTCGGTTCCGAGGGCACCCTGGGCATCGCTACCGAGATTACCCTGCGCCTGCTGAAAACCCCGGCCCAGGTTCAGGTTTTGCTGGCGGACTTCGACAGTGTAGAAGCAGCGGGATCCGCCGTCTCTGACATTATCGCTGCCGGGATCATCCCCGCCGGCCTGGAGATCATGGACAACTTCAGCATCAACGCCGTCGAGGATGTGGTGCAGTTGGGCTGCTACCCGCGGGATGCGGCGGCCATCTTGCTGGTGGAGGTGGACGGGCTGGAGCTGGAGGTGGAGGAAGCCGGCCAACAGGTGAGGGCGCTGTGCCTCAAAAACGGGGCCCGCCAGGTGCAAGTGGCAGCCGGCCCAGAAGAGCGGGCGCGGCTATGGAAAGGGCGCAAGGCGGCCTTTGCTGCAATGGGCAAGCTCAGCCCCAACTACTACGTCCAGGATGGGGTGATCCCCCGCAGCCAGCTAGCCTATGTCCTCAAAGAAATCGAGCGCCTCAGCCGCGAATACGGCTACCCGGTGGCCAATGTGTTCCATGCCGGCGACGGCAATCTCCATCCGCTGATCCTCTACGACGAGTCGGTGCCGGGATCCCTGGAGCAGGTGGAGAAACTGGGGGGCGAGATTCTCAAACTCTGTGTGCGCCTGGGGGGTAGCCTTTCTGGCGAGCACGGCATCGGGGCGGAGAAACGCTGCTACATGTCGGAGATGTTTACGCCCACGGATTTGGAGAGCATGCAGTGGGTGCGGCAGGTATTTGACCCGCAGCACATCGCCAACCCCGACAAGATCTTTCCCACTCCCCGCACCTGCGGCGAGGCGGCCCATGCCCACCGGCGGCCGGAATGGCAAGGGATCCCTGTCTTCTAGCTGGCCTGCCGCTGCTGCTGCAGCTCGGCAAAGGCCTGGGCAAAGTCTTCCTGGCAGATGACCAAGGTTTTGGCCTCCACCGTCTCGGCAGTGGCGCGGTGGCGGCGAATAGCAGCAATGGCGGCACGGTTACTGAGCAGGGCCAGGTCGGCACCACTCCAGCCTTCGGTGCGCTCGGCCCACACCTCCAGATTTACATCTGGCCCCAGGGGACGCTTGCGGTTATGTACAGATAAGATTTCCCACCGCCCGGCGCGATCCGGCAGCTCCACACTCAGGTGCAGCTCCAGCCGGCCAGCGCGGGTGAGGGCGGGATCCAAACTGGCTTTGCGGTTGGTGGCCGCCACTAGCAAGACCCCCTGGCTGGGACGGATCCCGTCCAGTTCGGCCAGCAGTTGCCCCAGAACCCGGTCACTGACGCCACTGTCGCCGGAGTAGCTGCCTCGCGCGGGAGCGAGGGTGTCGATCTCATCGATGAAGATGACGCAAGGGGCACACTGGCGGGCGCGGGCAAAGAGTTCCCGCACCGCCTGCTCGGAGGATCCCACCCATTTGCTCAAAAGCTCCGGGCCGGAGACGGCGATGAAATTGGCCTTGGCCTGGGAGGCGATGGCCTTGGCCAGCAGCGTCTTGCCGGTGCCGGGGGGCCCACTGAGGAGGATCCCTTTGGGGGCTTGGGCCTGGGCCTGCTCGTACAGCTCTGGGTGCAGCAGGGATCCCTCGATGGCCTCCTGCAAAATCTGCTTGGCACCCTCCAGGCCGCCGATCTGATCCCAGCTCACCTGGGGCGACTCAATTTCCACCGAGCGCAACACCGCCGGCTTTACCTGTTGCAGAGCTTCTTGAAAGTCCGCTGCCGTAACTTTTAGGGATTCGGGAATGGGGGATTCCAAATCCGGCACCTGACGCCGCAAAGCTGCATAGGCGGCCGCCTGGCACAGGCCGCGCAGATCCGCGCCTACAAAGCCCAGCGTTTGCTCTGCTAGGCTGTCCAAATCCACATCCTCCGCCAGGGGCATGCCACGGGTGTGAATGGCCAAGATCTCCCGCCGCCCCTCCCGATCCGGCACCTTAAAGATGATCTCCCGGTCAAAGCGCCCCGGTCGCCGCAGCGCCGGATCCAGGGCCTCAGGTCGGTTGGTGGCTGCCAGCACCACAACACCTTTTTGAGCCGCAAACCCGTCCATCAGCCCCAGCATTTGAGCCACCAGGCGTTTTTCTACCTCCCCCTCGACGGCGGCGCGGTTGGGGACAAGAGCATCGATTTCGTCAATGAACACCAGACAGGGAGTCGACTTAGCCGCCTTCTCAAAAAGCTGCCGCAGGCGCGCCTCCGCCTCCCCGTAGTACTTGCCGATCAGCTCTGGGCCGACAATGGCGATGTAGTTCACCCCCAGGCTCTCGGCCAGGGCGCGGGCCGTCAGAGTCTTGCCGGTGCCAGGGGGGCCTACCAACAGCACGCCACGGGGCGGCTCTAAACCTAACTTGGCCAGCAGATCGGGCCGCTTGAGGGGGATCTCGACCATTTCCCGCAAAGCTTGGAGCTGTTCCCTCAGCCCCCCCACATCCCTGAGGCGCGGCCCTGGGCCGGATTCCGTCCCGCTGAGGCGGTCGGCGACCAAATCAGGCGAGGGAGCAGCCTTGGGCTGTTCGCGCCAGCTTGCTGTGGACATCACCTGAGGCTCGCTGCTCCAGGAGGGATCCCCCGTCTGGGCGCTGCTGCGGCGACGGGGGATGGAGCCGGAAGGGGGAATAGAGCTGCCCAAAGGACGGGCCTGGATGCGCACCTCAGTTCGCAGCTCCCCCGTGTTTCTTTTCTCGTCCAGTTTCTGGGCTAGCTCGATAAGCTGCTCAATACCCTGGATAAAATCGCTTAGATCCGCCACAGCCGGGGTTTTCCGTCTACAAATAACCCACCAACAGAGGTTTTAGCCCATCCCTTGCCGGCTGAGGCTCTCCCCCGACCCAAAAGCAGGCAACTTTCAGCCAGGGATCCGACGCCGGCAAGCTTTCTGGTCAGCACACACCTAGGGAGAGCGGGACTCGGCGATGGCCGAGAGGGGGGAAGGGCTGGCGGAGAGCTTGCGCACCTCAGAGCAGAAAGAGGCCATGCTGAAGCCGCCAAAGCGCTTGACGGTGCTGGCCCGCAGGCGCAGGTTCGGGCTGGCAAACCAGATGCGCTCCTCTGACTCAGTCATCTCATATTCGGTGTAGAGGGTGAGGGCGCCGTCGGATCCCATGACGTAGGTGCCGGCCACCGGCACTTTCTCGGCATAGCCCTGGTCCCGCAACAGTTGCCCCCGCATGGGATTATCGGGATCGGGGATGGGAACCAGCACCACATCGCCTTTGTACTCTTCGTTGTCCCACTCCTGCTCCCCATTCCACTGCACTCGCGCCGCCCCCACGGCCCGCCGTGGATCCACCTTGAACAGCTCACAAACCTGGATAACTGCCGGATCGGCGGGCGAAAGGGTGGCAATTTGTACCCGCGATCTCCCCCCCTCAGAGCGGCGAAAGGCCAAGTGATGGCTGGTACGCTGACACATCCACTCGCCAGCGCTGAGGGCAAAAAACTCCATTACGGTCATCATGGCCGACGCGGATCCTCATCGATAACAACCGGGATTTGCCGATTCTAGCTTGTGCTGTAGCCGTAGATTTGCTCTTGCCGGCTCTGCTGTTCGCGCCAAAACTGCTCGGCAAAAGCCACCGTCGGGTGGAGGGGGGCGCGGGGTTTGCTGCGCAGAGGCATATTGGCCTCTTCAGGAGTGCGGTTGCCCTTGCGCTGGTTGCAGCGCTCGCAGGCCGTGACTACATTGTCCCAAGTGTGGGATCCCCCGCGAGAAAGAGGCACGACATGATCCAGGGTTAGGTTATGGGTGCTGCCGCAGTACTGACAGGTGTGGTGGTCCCGCCGCAAAACCTCCCGCCGGTTGACAGGGGGCACCCGCCAGGATCGCTCCTTGCCTTTGATGGTCAGGCGGATGTGCTCGGGCACCTCGATCACCTGGCTAGGGGAGCGCACCTTCCACACCGGCACATTCATCATCGCCAGCGGCTCTGCCTTGCCCGTCAGCAGCAGCACAATCGCCCGCCTAATGTTGACCCGGCTAATGGGCAAGTAGTTTTGGGAAAAGACAACAATCGACTGTTCCAGGACGTGGGTAGCAGCAGTCATGACTTAGCTCTTCCATTTGCCGCCATTGTCCTGAGAAATCTGGCAAATGACAAGGTTTTCCCGCAGTGGGCACCATCCAGGTGGAGCCCCACCATTCAACATTCCAGAGTTTCTTACGATCGGGAGCCGGACAGATGGGCTAGTATCCGGGTGATGGTTGGATCCCGTGCCTCCCATGACCTACCCGCTGCATGTTGCCCTGGTTTGGCACCAACACCAGCCCCTCTACAAAAGCCCGCTGGCAGGCAAGTATCGCTTGCCCTGGGTGCGCCTGCACGGGATCAAAGACTACCTGGACTTAATTTTGCTGCTGGAGCGCTATCCCCGCCTGCACCAAACGGTTAACCTAGTGCCCTCTCTCATTGTGCAAATCGAAGACTACGTGGCCGGCTCGGCCTTCGATCCCTATTTGGAGCTGACTTTATCTCCTGTCGAAAAGCTGACCCCGGAGCAGCGGCGCTTCATTGTCGAGCGTTTCTTCGACAGCCATTACCCCACCATGATTGAGCCCTACCCCCGCTACCGCCAGCTCTACGAACAGCGGGAATCGCAAGGGATCAACTGGTGCCTACAGTACTGGACGCCCCAAGACTTCAGTGACCTGCTGGCCTGGCACAACCTCTCCTGGTTCGATCCCCTCTTCCAGGAGGATCCTGAGATCGAGAGCTGGATCAAGATGGGATCCGGCTTTACCCTGGCGGATCGGCAGCGGATCTACGCCAAGCAACAGCAGATCCTGGCCGCCATCCTGCCCCAGCACGCCAAATTGCAAAGTAGCGGCCAACTGGAGTTGACCACCAGCCCCTACACCCACCCCATCTTGCCCCTGCTGGTGAGCGAGCGCTCGGCGCGGGTGGCCCGGCCCGGCTTGCCCCTGCCCCGCTACCCCTTCCACTGGGAGCAGGATGTCCACAGCCAACTGGAGCGGGCCAAGCAGATCTACCGGGAGCGCTTTGGCCGCGATCCGCGGGGTCTGTGGCCTTCAGAGCAGGCGGTCAGCCCCGCCATCGTGCCCCTGATCCAGAAACAAGGCTTTGATTGGATCATCTCCGACGAGGGAGTGCTGGGCTGGAGCTTGGGCCAACCCTTTCATCGCGACGGGCAGGGCCATATCCTCGAGCCGGAAAAGCTCTACCGCCCCTACCGTCTGGAGAGCGAGGCAGGGGATTTGGCCATCATCTTTCGGGATCACCGCCTTTCCGATCTCATTGGCTTTAGCTACAGCGCCATGCCTGCCGACGCTGCCGCCAAAGATCTCATCGGCCACCTGGAGAGCATCCGCAACCGCCTACCCCAAGACCAGCCCTGGCTGGTCACCATTGCCCTGGATGGGGAAAATTGCTGGGAGTACTACCCCCAAGATGGCCGCCCCTTCCTGGAAAACCTCTATGCCCGCCTCAGCCAGCACCCGGCGTTGCGCTTGGTGAAGGTGTCGGAGTTTTTGGATCAGTTTCCCCCCACGGAGTTTCTGCCAGCCGAACAATTGCACAGCGGCTCCTGGATTGAGGCCGACTTTACCACTTGGATTGGGGATCCCGTCAAAAACCGCGCCTGGGAGCTCCTTGCCCAAGCCCGCCAGGTGATCCAGGATCACCCTCACGCCACCCCCCAGGCCTGGGAAGCCCTCTGGGCCGCTGAGGGATCCGATTGGTTCTGGTGGTTTGGGGCAGGCCACTCTTCCGCCCACGATGCCGTTTTTGACCAGTTGTTTCGGGAACATCTACAGGCCCTCTACACCGCTTTGGGAGAGGCGGTGCCGGCGGCGCTGCAGTTTCCCCTCGAGGATCACGACGGGCTGGGGGATCGCCTGCCGCAGGGGTTTATCCATCCCACCATCAACGGTCGCCCCGCCGAACGGGAGTGGAGCCAGGCCGGGCGGGTGGAGATCGGCGCAGCCCGAGGAACCATGCACCGCAACAGCGTCGTCCGCCGCCTCTGGTACGGGTTCGATCACTTCAACCTCTATCTGCGGCTGGATTTTAACTCGGTGGTGCAGCGGCCCAAGCAATTGCAGGTGCTGTGGTTTTATCCCAACCGCGTTACCGTCAACAGCCCCATTCCCCTGCAGGGGTTGCCGGCAGAAGCCCCCCTCAACTATCTCTACCGCCACCTGTTGAAGCTGTCGCTGCCGCCGCCTGGCACCGGCCAGCATCCCGCACCCGTCGAGGCTCAGCTCTTGGAAGCAGGGGAGTACCATAGCTGGCACCCCATCAACCATCAGGTGAAGGCGGTGGTGGATGCCTGTTTGGAGGTGGCCATTCCCTGGAGCAATTTGGGCGCCCAGCCGGGGCAGGAGCTGCAATTTATCATCGTGGCCGCCGATGGCGAGACCTTCCAAGAAGGGATCCCCCCCAAGGCCACCATCGCCCTGCGGAGACCTTGAGAATTTGAGAAATTTAAGTTATGGCGCGCGATCTCTACCCGCCCATCGAGCCCTACGATCACGGCTTTCTCCCCGTCTCTTCCCTGCACACCCTCTACTACGAGCAGTGCGGCAACCCGGCGGGCAAGGCGGTGGTGTTTTTGCATGGGGGGCCAGGGGGTGGGATCGATCCCCTCTACCGGCAGTACTTTGATCCCAGCCGCTGGCGGGTGGTGCTATTCGATCAACGTGGTTGCGGCAAGAGCCGCCCCTACGCCGAGCTGCGGGAGAACACCACCTGGGATCTGGTGGCCGATATCGAGAAGCTGCGCCAACACCTGGGCATTGAGCGCTGGTGGGTGTTTGGGGGCAGTTGGGGCAGCGCCCTTGCCTTGGCCTATGGGCAAACCCACCCCCACTCCTGCCTGGGGTTTATCTTGCGGGGCATTTTCCTGCTACGCCCTTTTGAGATCCGCTGGTTTTACCAGTCGGGGGCCAGCTACCTGTTCCCCGATGCTTGGGAACATTACCTGGAGCCCATCCCCCCCGAAGAGCGGGATGACCTGCTGGCAGCCTACCACCGCCGCCTCAACGACCCGGATCCCCAGGTGCGGCTGAGAGCGGCCCGCGCCTGGGCCATCTGGGAGGCCAGCACCAGCAAGTTGATCCCCAGCCCTGAGCTCATCGAGCGCTTTGGCCAGGAGACCTTTGCCGAGGCCTTTGCCCGCATCGAGTGCCACTACTTCGTCCATGGGGGTTTTTTGGATCCTGAAGACCAGCTCCTTAGGGGGGTGGAGCGCCTGCGCCATCTGCCGGCTGTGATCGTCCAGGGACGCTACGACGTGGTCTGCCCGCCCATTTCCGCCTGGGAGCTGCACCAGGCCTGGCCAGAGGCAGAGTTTCACCTCATTCCCGATGCCGGCCATTCCATCACCGAGCCCGGGATCCGCACTGCCCTGCTGCAGGCCACGGATCGCTGCGCTGACCTCTAGGTCTTGTCGCTCACCTTTGGGGAAGGAGCTCAACTTGCAGCCTTCGGGAGAGAGGCTGGGGCGCAGGGAGACGGTTTTGGACTGGTTGGCAACACCTTGAAAACTGGGATACCTTCCAGGAAAGCGCCCCAACCTATCGACAGTTGCGGATTTTGGGTTTATCACTGAGGGAAGGGCGGTGCAAGCTGCCCGGTTGATGACTTCCGCTGTCTCCCGCGGGCTGGTCGATCCATCCCAGTGCTTTTGCGGATCCCAACTTGTCATTCTTCGCCGTTTCCAGGGTCGAACTATGCAGAAACCGAACACTCTGTTCAAGCTTGCCCTTGCCCTGCCCGCCTCCCTCCTGCTGGCAGATGCAGTTGTGGCCTACCCCTGTGACTCGGTTGGGGGTGAAGCTTACAACTTCTACAGCCCCACGGTTCAGGTTGACAGTTTCGGGGCTCAGGCGTCGCCTGCTGTCGTAGGCAACGGTTTTATCGGGGTTGCCATCGAAACGGTGGATGGACAGCCAGCTCAAGGCGCCATCAGTCGTCGCCTGTTTGGCCCCGCGCCTCAAATCCAAGGGGTACAGGTGGTTGGTCTGCTCCAGGATGGCCCGGCTCAACAAGCAGGTCTGGCCCAGGGAGATATTTTGATTGGGGTGGACGGGCAGCGGGTCACCTCGGTGCAGCACGTCCAGCAAATTATCCAAAACACCCCGGTGGGCCAGCGGGTACCCATTACCTTCCGGCGCGGCGGACAGGTATTGTCCACGGTGGTGGTGGTCGGCGATGGCCGTGTGTTGCGCCCCTTGATGCTGCAGCAGCAGTAAGCTTTGTCGGGATCCCTTGCTGAGCTCTCTGTGACTGCTGCATCAGGGACAGAGTGGGCAGTTTGGGCGGTTTGCAGCTTCAATGGGCTGCTGTTTCTTGCTCTGGTTGCTCTTATTCCTACTGTCTTGAGCTTGCGATCGGCGCTTTGGATTACGGAGCGGGCCATGGCCGACTGGCGGGAAGCAGCTGAGCGGGCTTTGGCTCCCACGCCGGCTGAGTTGTTGCGCCTACGGGATCGGCTGCGGGAGAATCGCACTAACCTCGACCGCTGGCAGCGGCGTCTCCAGTTTTGGCAAGGGATCCGCAGGGTGGCTGTTTGGCTGGGGCGCAGGCTGTGAGGGGCATGGATAGCGTCTCCCATCCCATCCGGTTGCAGGTGATGGCCAATGCGCTGGCGGGGATCGCCGAGGAGATGGGGGCGCGCCTCATCCGCGGTTCTTACTCGGCCAACATCAAGGAGCGGCGGGATTGCTCGACGGCCCTGTTCGATGCCCAAGGGGCCTGTATTGCCCAGGCGGCCCACATTCCGGTGCACCTGGGAGCTCTCGCGGAAGCAGTGCGGGCAGTGGTGGCAACCGGCCCGCGGCCGGGTGATGTGTTCGTCCTCAACGATCCCTACCAGGGGGGATCCCATCTGCCGGATATCACGGTGGTTACAGCCATCCCCGGCCTGCGGGATCCAGAACAGGTCTGCGCCTACGCGGTGAACCGGGCTCACCATGCCGATATTGGGGGGATGCGCCCTGGCTCCATGCCGGCCGACTCCACGGAAATCTGGCAGGAGGGGCTGGTGATCCCGCCGCTGCGGCTGGCCCAAATGACCCTGACGGGGGAGCTGTGCTGGCAGGGCGATCTGCTGCGCCTGATCCTGGCCAATGTGCGCAACCCTGAGCAGCGGCAGGGGGATTTGCAGGCCCAGGTGGGAGCCAGCGCCGTGGGGGTGAGCCGGTTTCGCGAGCTGCTGGCCCGCTTTGGCGAGGAGGAGACCTGGCAGTTGATTGCCGGGGTGATCGCCTACAGCCGGCGGCGGATGCAGGCCCAGATCCAGGCTCTGCCCGCTGGGATCTACACCGCCTGCGACTACCTGGAGGGCTACGGGGATCCGCCCGAGCCGCTCCGCATCCAGGTGCAGATTGAGGTAAGGGGGGAGAGGCTACGGGTGGACTTTGCCGGCACAGCCCCGGCCACCGCAGGGAACCTGAACGCACCTTTGGCTGTGACCCGCTCGGCAGTGCTCTTTGCCCTCCGCTGCCTGTTGGATCCCACGGCGCCCAGCAATGTCGGCCTGGAGGATCCCATCGAGATCGTGGCCCCGCCTGGTTGCCTGGTGAACGCCCAATTTCCGGCGGCGGTGGTGGCGGGCAACGTAGAAACTTCGCAGCGCATTGCCGATGTGGTGTTCAAAGCCCTAGCCCCGGTGGCCGGATCCCGTGCCATTGCCCAGGGGCAGGGCACCATGAACAACTGTGTGCTGGGCAACCGCCACTTCACCTACTACGAAACCCTGGGGGGCGGCCAAGGAGCCAGCCGGCAGCGACCGGGCCTGGACGGTGTCCACGTGGGCATGAGCAATACCCTCAACACCCCCATCGAAGCTCTGGAGCTGGAGTATCCCCTGCGGGTGCTGCGCTATGAGCTACGCCCGGATTCCGGCGGCCATGGCCGCCAGCGGGGCGGCTGGGGGCTGATCCGCTCCCTCCAGACCTTGCAAGATTGCACCCTCTCCCTGCTCACCGACCGGCGTCACCATGCCCCCCAAGGGGAAGAAGGCGGCGAGCCTGGCCAGGTGGGGATCAACCTCGTCAACGGGGATCCCTTGCCCAGCAAGATCAGCCGCCCCTTAAAAGCCGGCGATGTGCTCACCCTCTACACCCCTGGCGGCGGTGCCTGGGGAGCTAGGGAAGAAGAGGGGCCTGGCGGGCCCAAATAGCGCAGATGAGCGAGAAACAACTGCTCGCAGCGGCGGAGCACATCATCACGGCTGGCGAAGTGCTCTAATCTATGCACTTCTTGACCTTTCTCAAACAAAATTAAGGTTGGTAGCGAGCGCACCCGATAGCGGCGCGGTAGCCAAAAATTGTCGTCCACATTCACCCGCAGCACCTTGATCGACCCTCCCCATTCGGAGGCGAGGCGATCGGTAATCGGCTGAATGAAACGACACAGGCCACACCAAGGGGCGCCAAAATCCACCAAAACCCATCCATCGCTTGTCAAAAGTTCTTGATTAAAAGCATCAAGTGCAACTTGCAAGATCGCCACTCCCAAACTAAAGAAGTTCTTTGGGATCATGCTACCAGGCAACTCTGCTGGCTGCAGATATCATTTGCGGGTGGAGGGCGTAAAGAATCACTACGAAGCTGAACACTCCCAGGTAGGCCCAGCGTAGAAACTCTCGCGGTTGCAGTTGCTGGCGCTTCTGCAGAATGGCCAAGCCGGGGATCACAGAAGTACGGGCCTTGAGATCGCGGAAGGCCTGACCGTATTTCCGCTCCAGCCGGTGATCCCCGTGCCAGACGGCGAACAGGTGATAGGCCACCAACCCCAGGGAAGTGACCAGCATGAAACTGGAGCCAATCCAAAGGGAATGGGCCACACACCAGATCACCTGGCCCACCATTTGGGGGTGGCGGGTGATGCGGATGATCCCGCTCTCAAACAGGTGGATCTCCGGCTTCTGAATGGCAGCGATCTCCAGCAAATTGAAGGTGGCCGGATACAAAAAGAAAAACGAGAGTGCCGACAAAAGAACAACGGTGGTGTGAATGCCGGGGACAGCATGGAGATCCCAAAGGATCACGCCGTCGTAGCGATGGTTAAAGAAGTAGATCAGCAGCAGCGGCGCCAAGCTGAGGCTGACCAGCGCAAAAAGAAGGCGGTACAGACGGGATCCCAGCCAAGCTTCTCCCCAGGGGCGCAAGTAGGCCAGCCCACTGTGAGCACAAGCAAACCCCAAAATCAGGGCCAACATGATCGCGTGGGATCTGTACTGGGCGAGCTCCGGCAGCAAGTGGTTGAAGAAGGTGGACGGCATCTTCTCAATGGCTCCTCTTCCGGCGTCGCTGTGACTTATGCTTAAAGATAAGTTACATTAGGCAAGCTTCCCATGCTGAAAACTTTTTTTCTACGCCTTCTCGGCCTGTTGCTCTCGGTCATCCTGGTGCTGGGCTGGACGACCGCAAGTGCTCAGGCGGCCCGTCTCACCGGCAAGTACTACGAAGACAGCATGACTCTGATTCAGACGCTGCGCACCGTCCTTTCGGAAGCGGATCCCGTGATGAACCCGGCAGAGGCGCGGGCGGAAGTGATGGAGGCTATGCAAGAATTCGCAGGGCGCTACCATGGCCATCGCTACGACAAGCTGCAATCCTTCACTACTCTGCGCACCGTGTTCAACACCGTGGCCTCCCACTACCGCACCTCCAACCGGCCTCTTGACCCGGAGAAGGTGGAGCGGGTGCTGATGCAACTGGATCGCGCTGAGCTGGCCCTGCGCCGCGAAGGTTAAGCTTTGTTAGATATCCCAGATCCAAGTCACAGGCAAATTGCCCCTAGTGCAGCCAAGCTCTTGTCGGCCTGCAAAAGTCGAGGTCGTCCACGGCGCTCTTTCCAAAGGCGAGGAGGAAGAGTAGTTCTCCCTCGCAGGAAAGGGTATCTTCTTTTGTCTGAGATTTACTGGGCAAGGCGCAGGGTTACTTTGATAACAACCCGGTGGAGGCTGCTTTCGCAAAGCTCCAGATCGCCCCCCATTTCTCTCAGGAGCCGCTCGCTCACCCGCCAAGCAGCGCAACCCTTTGTTTGGATGGGCACATGGCACCGCCCTTCCAGATTCCACTCTAGGCAAAGGCGCCCCTCTGCTGCTGCGATGGGGTAGAGGTGCAGAGTCATCGAACCATAGCGTAGGGTGCGAATACCCCAGCGACACACCCCCAGCAGGGCCTGCACCAAACCGTGGCGATCTGCCCAAACCATAAGGCTCTCCGAGAAGGCGGGCAGCTCAGAGGCAGAAGGCGGTTGTAGGGTCGGCCATTCGTAGCGAATGCCCTGATCCTGGGCCTGTAGGCGAGTTAGGCTGTACACATCCTGAAGGAGGGGGCGGAGTCGGGTCGGCTCCGGTTGCAAGGGTTGAATGGGCAGGTCGTGGCGAGCCAGGCGAGTGTACTCCTCGAGCAACTTGATCAGGCGCTCCACCGCTTCTTTGGCACTTTGCAGGTACTCCCGCTCTTCTTCGCGGGAATCGCACAGATCGGACAGCACCAACTGCAGGGATCCCATCTGGCTGCTGAGGGGGTTGCGCAGCTCGTGGCCAATACTGACGAGCAGCTCCTGCTGAAAGGCGCGCATCACCTCCGAGCGCTCAAACGCAAACTGCCAGTCCACCGCCTCTTGCCCGGCGGCAGCAGCGGCCTGCTGGGAGGGAGGATCGGGTTTTGCTGCAGGCAAGGGTTTCCTCAAGAGGTACTTTGGACGAAAGGTAGGAGATCTGGTGATGTGTTCGGATGGAGAGCCTTGGGTTTTAGCTAATTTGACAGCAGCGCGCTCCTGGATCCTACCTTTTTCTTTCCAACTTTCTAGCCGACGAAATGGGCGCTGACCACCCGCTCAATTCCAGCCAGATCCTTGTGGACTTGGATCTGCTGATAGCCGCCTCTGGCCTGCAACTGCTCCACCACCCAAGGGGCTTGGCCTTGCATCACCTCCACCGCCCAAAAGGAGTTGGGGGCCAAGTAATCCGGTGCCTTTTGAATCAAAAGGCGCAAGTGCACCAGCCCATCTTCCCCCCCATCGAGGGCCTGTCGTGGCTCGTGTAGCCGTACCTCGGGCATGAGGTAGGCCAGCTCTCCAGTGGGGATGTAGGGCGGGTTGGAAACCAGGCCACGCAGCCGGCCTCGCCAGGGATCCAAAGGCACAAACCAGGATCCCTGCAACAGCTTCACCCGTTCCTGCAGATGATAGTCCGCCACATTGGCTGCCGCAACGGCCAAAGCCTCTGGGCTCACGTCCACCGCCAGAAGCTGCAACTGGGGATGCCCCTGGGCCAAAGCGATGGCAATTGCCCCACTACCGGTGCCCAGGTCGGCAAAAAGGGATCCCGGCGGCAGCGGGTTAGACCTCAACCAAAGGGAGGCTTGCTCCACCAGTAGCTCGGTCTCCGGGCGTGGGATCAACACCGCTGGCGTTACCCGCAAGCTCAAACCCGCCCACTCTACCCTTCCCAGCAGGTACTGTAGAGGGATGCGCTCTGTCAGCCGGCGCCGCCACAGCTCCTCTACCTCCGCCAGGGGATCCCCCTGCACCGTCGGGGGCCGACCCAGCAAGCGCTCCAACGATCCCCAGCCCAGCCGTTCCCTCAGCAAAAGTTCCACTTCCTGAGGAGAGATGCCGGCAGCTTGCGCCGCCCGCAAAGCCTGGGCACGCCAGGCCAGCAATTGCTGCACCAGCGGGGATCCCATCAGGAGCTAGGTCAACGCCGCTGAGGCTGGGGAGTGGCAGGTGAATTGGGCTGAGGAGTGGCAGAGCGAACTAACGATTGCACGTACTCCAGCGACGCGCGCGGGGGGATGAAAGCAATCTTCTGCACATCCTCCTGGGCATCAGGGGCTAACATGCGCTCCACCACGATGGCCAAGGAAGTGACCTCGATCTGGGTTTTGCCGACCACCTCTGGGTTCTGCGCCGCCGCCCGATCCAAAGCCCCCTTCAGGTCGTTGCGGTCGAAGAAGAAAGGCACCACCTCCTGGCCATCCTGCTCGATGGTCAGCAGCCCCTCTCCCGAGCGGCCATAGAACAGCGGCACACCGATCACTTCCGGCGGCACCTCCTGACCCGTTTCTTTCAGCACCTGCTTGGCCGCCTCCACATCAGCAGCCCGGGGCACCACCTCAAAGTACAGATCGCTATTCTTGGCCCGCTCTTCTTCCGACTTTTCGTAGGCGTAGCCCAAGGGAATGGGCACCACCTGGGCCTGCTGACCCACCTCAGGGTTCTTGGCTTTCACCTGCTGCAACGCTTGCTGGGCTTGGTTCTGATCCAGCCAAAAAGAAGCCACCTGGATGGTGCGCCCCTCCCGCTCTACGTTGGCGACCACAGGGGTGCCGTTCTGAGACACGATGGCAAAAACCGGCACCAGATTCAGCCGCTCCGCCACTTCTTGACGACTCATGGGAGCTGCCACTGCCTGAGTCAAGAGGAGCCCCCCTTGAGCAAAAATAGGAACTCCCCCCCAAATTACCCCCGCCACCCCCAGCAGGAGAGTGCTGCGAACTGCTGCTACGAACACAGCCCGCCCACCTGCCTGAGCTGCGCGGCGGCAAAGGGATCCCAAAAGCGGCACTGCATTACTGCGCATCCTTTTCATCTCTACTCCCGGCCTTGCGCCTTGTCTTCGTTGCTATGGGGTCAGATCCCTAAGACCCTAACCGACGGCCTCTGCCCAAGAAGAGCTGACCAAGCTTACCTTGCTCAACACAGCTCGGGCGAGCGATGCGGCACACTCTTGGGACTTTGGGGACAGCGCCTGGCGAACTGGCCCTTGCTGACACTACCCCCCCTCTACCCTTTTTGACGAGCGCCCCTAGGCCACCCTAGAAGGCAAGGTTAAAGCATTTGCTCAACCCCTGTCGAGGGGTAAAGCCCCTGTTTTGGGTGGGGATCCCGCATCACCTCCTACTATATACGGAGTCCAACAAAGCGGATCCACACCAAATACAGATCGCCCCTCCATCCTCTGGATGCAGAGTCTGGGCTGAGAAGGCCAATTCCCACTAGGCAAAGCTCTTGCTTCCCGATCGGTTTTGCTGGGGGCCCGCTACTGCCTAAGGTTGGGAAAGGGGGAACAGACGGCCCTGCTCGACGGTAACTTGAACCCGCGTGCCCACGGGCAAAGCTTCCCGCGCCAGGGCGTGCAATTCCTTGCCCGTCTCTGTGACCAGACAATAGCGATACTCCCGCCCCAAAAACTGACGATCCCGAATGGTAACTCTCCCTTGCGGATCCGGATGCAGACGTAACTCCTCCTGCCGGATCATCAACTCTCCCTCGCGCAGATGGGGATCGGGCTGATCTCGGAGAAACTGGGAGGGAATCTGCAGCAGCTCCTTAGCTTGCCAACCAGACTCCCGCCGCTCACAGCGCAGAAAGTTGGCCTGGGCGATGAATTCTGCCACAAAACGGGTAGCCGGCTCCCGGTAAACTTCCTCCGGGGATCCCCATTGCTCGATGCGGCCCTCCCGCATCACCGCCACCCAATCGGAAAGGGAGAGGGCCTCTTCCTGGTCGTGGGTAACGAAAATGGCCGAGGTCTGGGTTTGCTTGAGGATTTTGCGGATTTCTTCCCGCAAGTAGTAGCGCACCTGCACATCCAAGTTGCTCAGCGGCTCATCCAAAAGGATCAGGCTGGGCCTGGGGGCCAAAGCCCGGGCCAGAGCCACTCGCTGCTGCTGACCGCCCGAGAGCTCGTGCGGATAGCGGTGGACGTAGCCTTCTAGGCCCACCAAGCGCAACACCTCGTAAGCCCGTTCCCGCGCCTGTTGGGCAGTACCTCGCCACTCCGTCAAGGGAGGGTGATGGCTCCGCTGCGCCCCTGCCGCAGTCGCGTTGGTGGACCGGAGGCCAAACATCACATTGGCCAACACGTCCAAGTGCGGAAACAGGGCAAAATCTTGAAACACCAGCCCCACTCCCCGCCGCTCCGGCGGGATCCACTGCCCATCCCCAACCACAACCTGTCCTCCCAGCAGGATCCGCCCGCTGTCTGGCTGCTCAAAACCGGCAATGGTACGCAAGAGGGTGGTTTTTCCGCAGCCCGACGGGCCCACAATCCCCAGAATGTCTCCCTGAGGCAGGCGAAACTCCACCTCCTGCAAAACCCACTGCCGCTGGCCAGGAAACCTCTTGCTAATGCCCTCAACCTGAAGAATGTAGGGAGAATCCGCCCGGGCAGCAGTGGACGTTGAGGAAACCAAGAACTCGGTCATGGCCATTGTTGCAAAAGATTTTCACTATTTTTACCAGACTACCATACCCCAAGTTGTGTTGAGGCCGGTCGGCTCGGGGTAGAGAGGGGTCGGGATCCCAGCTTCGACCATTTGTTTTGGGTGGCAGAAATCAGTGTTACACTTAGTTAACGAAGTTTCCCAGACTTTGGCGGCGCTTGCTCTCGATAGCGCCTTCCAGGGTCTCTGTTCTGGATGAGTTTTGAGAGAAAGTTCCCTGAACGTGCCCTGATCACGGGGGCCAGTCGAGGGATCGGCAAAGCGGTAGCTCTGAGACTGGCCGAGGAAGGGATAGCGGTTGCTTTGGTTGCCCGTTCCCACCCCGATTTGCTGGCAGTGCAGGCGGAGATCCAGGCAAAAGGAGGAAAGGCGGAGGTTTTTCCCATCGACTTGGCCGACTTGCCCGCTCTACCGCAGCGGTTGCAAGCTCTTTTGGATCGATTTGGTGTTTGTGATGTCTTGGTCAATAACGCCGGCATAGCCCAGGTTGGGCCTTTGGCCACCTTATCTTTGTCCGATTGGCAGCGAGTGATCGACTTGAACCTGACGGCAGCTTTTCTCTGTGCCCAAGCCGTTCTGCCCGGGATGCGCCAGCAGCGCTGCGGCACGATTGTCAACATTATCTCCATTGCGGGCAAGCGAGCCTTTCCCAATTGGGGGGCCTACTGCGCCAGCAAGTTTGGCCTGCTGGGCTTTTCTCAAGCCCTGGCCGCAGAGGAACGGCAGCATGGCATTCGGGTGACCAGCCTGTGTCCCGGAGCTGTGGATACCCCCCTTTGGGACACAGTTCAGGTCGATTTCGACCGTTCCCAAATGCTCTCGCCGGAGTGGGTGGCGGACTTGATTGCCTATCTCGTTCGCCTGCCCAGGGGTGCTGTGGTGGAAGATCTCACCCTCATGCCGGCGGCGGGGGCCTTTTAGGCTGGCTCTTCCTGGAGTGGCCTTGCTAGCCCAGTTTTGAGGGTTTCCCGGCCCTGTCTCCCTCGACAAGTTCCTTCAACCCTTCGTTCAACCAAAGGAATATCCTGCTATGACTCTTGCCAAGCCTGGATCCGGTGCCGAATTGCGACTCAACGACAAAGCCAACCTCAAGTCTCGGGTTATTCGCGATCTGTCCCACTCGGCAGAGCAAGAGCCCAGGGGCTCAGAAAGCCTGGATCCGGCGATGGTGGCCGCAGTGGAGACGTTGCTGCGGGGAATTGGGGAAGATCCCCAGCGGGAGGGTCTCAAGAAAACCCCGGAGCGAGTGGTGGCCGCGCTGAAGTTTTTGACCAGCGGCTATCAGCAGTCCCTGGAAGATCTCATCAACGGCGCCATCTTCGACGAGGGCCACGACGAGATGGTGCTGCTGCGGGACGTAACCCTATTTAGCCTCTGTGAGCACCATCTGTTGCCCTTTATCGGCAAGGCCCATGTGGCTTACATCCCCCGCCAAAAAGTGGTTGGCCTGAGCAAGATTGCCCGCATTGTCGAGATGTACTCCCGCCGCCTGCAGGTTCAGGAGCGTCTTACCCGCCAGATCGCGGAAGCCTTGATGACCATGCTGGATCCCTATGGGGTGGGGGTAGTTATCGAGGCTACCCACATGTGCATGGTGATGCGGGGGGTGCAAAAGCCCGGCTCTTGGACGGTCACCAGCTCCATGGTAGGAGTATTTCAGGAGGATCCCCGCACGCGGGAGGAGTTCTTGAGCCTCATTCGCCACCCGTCCAACTTTTAAGGATCCCGCAGCGCTTTGCCGGCAAGAAAGCTAACCCTCTGCTCAAGCTGGGCATACTAGCTTAAAATCGACGCAGATCCTGCCAGAAGCGAGGCCTGTTATGAGCGAGGTCAGCCCTGAGAACCAATTTCCCACTGACTTAGACTCCGGTTGGAAGCCGCCGACCCCGCCTGATATCCAGCGCCCCGCGCGGGAGGCTGCGCAGACGCCGCCGGTGGAGCCCCCAACCCAGTTGGATCCGGTACTGGCTGCCTCTCCCCCTCAAGGGCTTAGATCGCGTCCTGCCACCAGTGCTCCCAAACCCATCTTGGGTCGACCCGTTCCACCGGGTGTGGCTGCCGCTCCGCCTCAGACGCCAGTGCCCATGCCTGGCCCTGCAACTGCCTCGCAGATGCCACCGCCCGCTCCAGCTCCTGCCGCCCGGCCTCAGGTGTCTCCCCCCAGCCCCAGTCCGGCTGCTCCGCCTTTTGGGCCGCCGGCTCGACCAACGGCTGCTGGACGGATCCCGGTGGCCGCCGCTGCTCCTAAGTCTGCCCCCGCTGGCCCGACGCTGCGCCAACTGGTGCAGGAAGCCTACGAAAAAGGCTACTCGGATATTCACCTAGGGGTGGGAGAGGTGCCCCGTTTCCGGGATCGGGGGCAAATGGTCTTGAGTAACTACCCGGTCACCACTACTGAGATGTTCTATGGCTGGCTGCGGGAAAGCCTGCCGGAAAACCAAATCCGGCAATTTGAGGAGTGCCTGGAGCTGGATACCGCTATCCAGTACGAAGGCCTGGTGCGCTGCCGGGTCAACTGCTTTGTTTCCCTGCTGGGGCCGGCGATGGTGATGCGTCTGATCCCGCTCAAGATCTTGACCTTGGAGCAGTTGCGAGCGCCGGAGGTGTTGAAGCGCATTGCCGAAGAGCACAAGGGCCTGGTTCTGGTAACTGGCCCCACCGGCTCCGGTAAGTCCACGACTCTGGCGGCGATGGTGGACTACATCAACTCCAACTTCGCCAAGCACATCATCTCCATTGAGGATCCCATCGAGTTCGTCCACCAAAGCAAGAAATCGATGGTGCGGCAGCGGGAGGTTGGGATCCACACTCTGGAGTTTGCCAACGCCCTAAAGGCCTCGCTGCGCGAAGATCCAGACATCATCCTGATTGGGGAGATGCGGGATCGGGAAACGGTGGATACGGCTCTGAAGGCTGGTCAGACTGGCCACTTGGTCTTCGGAACCCTGCACACCAACAGTGCCGTCCGCACCATCGAGCGTCTCTTGGGGATCTACCGGCCGGAGGAGCAGGAGCCGATGCGTCTGCAACTAGCGGAGACTCTAGTAGCAATTATTGCCCAGACGCTGGTGCGCACCACCGATGGTAAGCGGACGGCGGCCCACGAGATCATGCGCAACACCGATGCTATCCGCGACTACATCAAGCGGGGCGCCGTGGACGAGATTGAGGAGCTGATTGCCGACGGCTCCTACGAGGGCATGTGTACCATGAATCAGTCTTTGTTTCGGCTCTACCAGGAGGGACGGATTACTGAGGAGGTGTGTCTGGAGGCGGCTCCACGGCGCAACGAGATGGCCCAATGGCTGCGGGGCCGGATTTAGAGCCGGTCTGCCGGCTGGGCCAGGTGCTTGAGGGAAGGTCTGTCCTATCCTAAACTGGGAGCAGTTAGCTTGCTAAGTTGTCTTCTCATCTTCTGGGCCAGCCTTTGGCTAGGGGGATGGGTTGCTGGGCTGGCTTGATTAAGTGAATTGAAAGAGCGTTACAAAACAGGAGAATCCCTACCGTGAGCGTGATCAACCAGATCATCGAGACTGCGGATGACCAACTGCGTTACCTCTCAGTCAGCGAACTGGAAGCTATCAAAGATTACATGAGCAGCGGCGAGAGGCGTCTGCAAATCGCTCAGGTGCTAACAGAAAATAAAAAGCGCATCATCGACGAGGCCCAAAAGCGGCTATTTGCCAAGCGACCCGAATATATACAACCCGGCGGCAATGCCTACGGCGAAAAGCGCTACAACCAGTGCCTGCGGGACTACGACTGGTATCTACGTCTGGTGACCTATGGCATCATTGCTGGCAGCAAGGAGCCGATCGAGTCCATCGGCCTGATAGGGGTGCGGGAGATGTACAATGCCCTCAACGTGCCCATTGCCGGTATGATCGATGCGATCGTGTTCTTGAAGGAAGCAGCCCTCAGCCTGCTGGATCCCGACTCCGCCGCCGAGGCCGCTCCCTACTTTGATTACATCATCAACGCCATGAGCTAGCTCGTATCTGCTGGGGAGCAAAGCCTGTCTGAGTGTCAAGAGGTGGGCTGCCTACAGAGATGCTAGGGCGGCGCGGGCGTGGGCGGCCACCTGCTCTTGGGGATCCTGAGCCAAGCGGGTCAAGCCAGGGCGAGCTGCCTCGGTGCCAAGCTGGGCTAGGGCAATGCAGACGCGGTAGCGCAACTGCCAGTCGTCCGAATCGATGAGGGGCTCCAGATGGGGGATGGCTCGCGGATCCCCTAGATCTCCCAGGGCAGCGGCGGCGGCTGTTGTCAGCAGCTCGTCTTCTTCCTGCAAAACCTGCACTAGGGTATCGAAGGCGGCGGGGTTACCCAGCTCGCCCAGGGCGGCGACAATGCTAAAGCGCACCAGCCACTCCGTCTCTCGCTGGTAGGCTTCTAGCAGATCGTCTAGGGCCTGCGGCTGCTTCAGATCCCCCAGGGCGGCGGCGGCGGCAGCCCGCACATCGAACTCGGGATCCTCTCGCAAAAACCGTCGCAGAATCGGCAAAAGGGCAGCCGGATCGACACCTTCGCCGGAGAGGGTGCCCAATTGGCTGATGGCGGCATAGCGGACGCGGGCATTCTCGTCGGTTACAGCTCGCTGCAACAGTGTCAAGGCTGCGGTCGGGGGGAGCTCTCTGGCTTTGTTGACGGCGCGCAGCCGATCCCCCAAGTTCTGAGAGCTCAACAGCTCCAGCAAGGCCGGCAGATCCCCAGAAGTTGTCGTCATCTCCTTATTCTCCCCCTAACCCGGCTATAGCAAAGGACGAAAAGCCGATGTTATCATTCTGAGGCAGTGCATCCAGTTTTTGTGAACTTATGGCCTTACTGCAGCAAGAAAAGCAGGAGATTATCGAGACCTACCGACTTCACGACACCGACACCGGTTCTGCGGAGGTACAAGTTGCTCTTCTAACCAGCCGTATCAACCAACTCTCGCAGCACCTTCAGAAAAACCCGAAAGATTTTAACTCCCGCCGCGGCCTGATGATGATGATCGGTCGGCGCAAGCGTCTGCTCAACTACATTGCCAAACGTTCTCCCGACCGCTTCCGGGAGCTGGCCGAACGGTTGAACATCCGCGTGAGAAAGTAGGCAGCTAGCTAAATCGCTGTTGGAGAGCTACCTTCGTGGGCAAGTCCAGCCGCTATTCCAAAGCCTCCCGCCGCCGCTCCAGCCCTACCCCTGCTCAGGTGGAGAAGCAGCCGACCCAAAGAGAGCCGGTTGCTGTTATCCCTCCGGAGGTGAGCCGGCGCATGGTGCGGCGGATCTTGGTCTTTTCCGGGATCCCTTCTGGCCTTGGCTTGAGCAGCTTTTTTGTCAATTACTATCTCTTAACCAACCATGTGGTGGCTCTGCCACCTTACTTTACCCTGGTGGAGTCGCTGGCCTTTTTCGGCCTTGGCTTTTTGGGTATTAGCTACGGCGTGTTCTCGGCTTCTTGGGATCCAGAGCCGGGATCCCTGCTGGGAATTGGCGAGTTCCGCCGCAACCTAGGCAATGTTTTCAAGCAGTGGCGCGAGTTGTCTGCCCCTTCTGAGCCTTCGGACGCCGACGAGTCCTAGATTTTGCTCTCTCTCAAAAAAGGCCAGCCCTCGTCCCTAGCCCCTCTCCTCTGGGAGCGGGGCTCTCAACTCTCATCCTCCATACGTTACATGACGCTCGGTGGTGCGGAATTGCAGGATCGTCAGGCCCACCACAATTAAGAAGAGCACAATTGATTGGGCGGCTGCTCTGCCCAAATTGCCCGACGATACACCGATTTTGTAGATCTCGTAGATCAGCACCGAGGTGGATCCGGAAGGGCCGCCGGCAGTCAGCAGATCAATGGTGCCAAAAATATCAAAAAAGGCGTAGGTCATGTTGGTGATCACCAAAAAGAAGGTGATGGGGGAAAGCAGCGGTAGGGTGATGGCAAAAAAGCGGCGAAGGGCCCCTGCCCCATCGATGGCAGCCGCCTCCTGCAAATCTTTAGGCAGGTTTTGCAGCCCAGCCAAATAAAACAAAATGTTGTAGCCCATCTGCTTCCAAACACTGGCAAAGATCACCACCCAAGGGGCTAAATTGGGATCGCTCAGCCAGTTCAAACGTGGGATCCCTACCAGCCCTAGTAAGTAGTTGGCTACACCGCCCAAGGGGTTGAAGATGATGAAAAAGATGATGCCGGCCACTGCTGGCGAAATGGCATAGGGCCAGATCAGTAAGATGCGATAGATCGCCGCTCCGCGAATGGGCTGGTAGAGCAACGTGGCGATCAACAGGGATCCGCTCAGCCCTAGCACCACGATAGCTGCCGAAATGGCAAAGGTAATCCCCAGGCTGCGCAGATAGGTGGAATCTGTCAGCAGAGCGGTAAAGTTATCCACACAGACAAAGCGGCTGCGCGGTGCACCCACAAAGGTGAGCAGAGTGGAAAGGCGCAGGGTATCCAGCCCTGGATAGTAGAGAAACACCACCAAAATGGTGAAGGTGGGCAACAAGAGCAGCCAGGCCAGCCACCCCTGCTTGAAGATACCCCTCTCTTGGGGGGCTGCACTGGGGATCCCCAGGCGGCGCTTCCGCTCCTTGCCGACCCACGCCAGCAGCGGCCAGAGGGGGATGGCCATGCCCGCCAGCACCAGCCCCACGCCAAAAGCGAGGTCGATGGCCTTGCGCTCCGGCGCAAAGGTGCAAAAATCCAGCGGCACCATGAAGATCAGGGATCCCAACCCTCCTGCCAGACCCCCCAGAGCCGCCCCCAGCAGCACAGGCCGCTCGATGCGCCGAAAACGCGATCCCACCCAGAGGGCCCCTGACAACCCTGCCAGCAGTGGCACCAGCACTTGCATCCATTCCCCCATGTTCTCTTTCCCCTCTAACCTTGTAAAAGCCAAGAAAGGGGCAGGCAGCTGCCCACTCCCCATCTTCGGATTTCGCCGTCAATCCGACAGCATCCCAGCTACCGGCCAATTACTGATAGAGGGAGTTGTACTCGGCCAGCAGGCGGTTGGCCTCCTCGTTGGCCTTGGCCATGGCCTGGGCCGGCTCCCCGCCTTTGAGCATGAGATCCTCCATGGTTTGGGTCACCACGTTGCGAATCTCAGGAAAGGCTCCCAGCAACGCCCCACGGGTGGCAGGGGTGACCTTGGAGTTGTTGATTTGGTCGATGGCAGTGAAGAAGTTGGGGTTTTCCTTGAACCAGCCCTGCGACTCCAGCAAGGCTACCGAGCTTTTGCGAATGGGCAGATAGCCAGTTACCTTGTGCCACTCGGCAGCATTTTCGGTGCTATTCAGCCACAACATGAAGGTCAGTGCCCCCTCTTCCACCTCTTTGGGCAGATCCTTCACCAACCAAAGGCTGGCGCCCCCAATCAAGTTCCCCGTCCAACCCTTGTCGGCGTTGTAGGGCATGCGGGTGGTGACCAGCTCGATGTTGTTCTGCTTGGCGGCGTTGGTGATGTTGGCCGCATCGGCGCTGCTGGTGATGGCCATGGCGACGGTGCCGGTTTGGATGGCTTGCTCCGTGGCCGCCCAATCCCGCTGCTTGCCGCTGTAGATGTAGTAGCGTTTGTCGTACATCCCTTTCCACCAGGTGGCGATGGCTACCGAGGGCTCCGAGTCCAAAAAGACCTGGGTAGCCCGAGCGGCGCGGCCATTTTCGTTATTGGCCAAGAGAGCATTCTGCTGTGCCATCCACTGCTCGTAGAACCAGCCGTGGTTGGGCCAGGTGACGCAGCCCTGGGGCGCATCGGGAAGCGCCATGATCTTCTCGCAGGCGGCTTCCAGCTCCTGCCAGGTGGCCGGTGGCTTCTCGATCCCAGCTTTCTTCAAAATGGCGGTGTTGGAATAGAGGATGGGGCTGGAGCTGTTCCAAGGCATGGAGGTGAACTTACCATCCAGGGTGTAGTAGCTCACCACCGGCTCGATAAAATCGTCGAAGTTCACCGGGATCCCGTTCACCTCGGTGCGGTTGCCCAGCGCCTCGGCGATGGACTTGAAGTAGCCGAAATCCCGTGCCCGTTGGGTGCCCACCTCAAACCACTGCACCACCGCCGGAGCGGCATTTTGTTGAATAGCGAGGTCGGTAGCCTGTTGAATTTCTTCGTAGTTGCCGTAGCCCTCAACGGTTACGTTGTATTGAGGAAATTGCTTGTTAAACTCCGCCGCTTTTGCGCGGGCCCAATCGAGACGGTTATCGGTAAAGGCAATCCAAACTTTGACGTTGGCAGGAGACTGGGCAAAGCTGTCGGCAGCCAGGAAGGCAGCCACCAAGCCAGCGGCGAAAGCCAGGAAAGTACGACGGGTGTTCATAGAAAAAGGCAGTTGCACTCGCTAAAGGCACATCCGAGAATACTGCACCGACATTAAGAGCAGGTTATATCTGGCCGGGATCCCCCCAGAAAGTGAACCCTCAGGCCGCAGTCAGAGTCAGATGAAATGAGCGCCCAGCCCAGGTTATGATTGGCAATTTCTCAAGGGGTCTCGAACATGAAAATGATGAAAAATGCAAGCTTTTGCCTGTTATTGGTTACTGCTTTACTAATGGCGCTTGCTCCCTTTGCGCAGGCTCGCCCCCGTCAGCGCGCCCACTCTGGCACCTACACGCGCAGCGGGCCAGGCGGCAGAGCGGCTAGTGGCACCTATTCCGGCCAGGGATCCCCCGGTCAAGGGGTGGAAGGGGACTATTCCGGCCAGGTGACCACCCAACAAGGCCAGACCTGGAACCTGAAGGGGCAACCCATCCGTCGCACCACCACCATCGACCCCCATCCGTGAAGGATCTGGTGGGATCCCCTGCTCAAGGCTGCCCGACCTGCCGCCGCAGCGCCTGGATCCCTGCGGCTAGACCCAACAGGACGATCAGCAGCAGGGTGCTCAGGGCCGCCGCCTGGTGGGTGTAGCCCCCTTGTTGCAAGCCAAAGATGAGCCACCCAAAGGTTTCCGAGCGGGAGGTTACCAAGAGGGCAGAGAGGGTCAGCTCGGCAAAAGATTGCAAAAACACCAGCAACACCGCTGCCGTTAAGGCCGGTGCCAGCAGGGGCAGCAGAATGTGGCGAAAGGTTTGCAGCAGAGAAGCCCCATCCAGGCTGGCTGCCTCCTCTAGGCTGGTGTCCAGGCTGCGCCAAGCAGCTTGCAGTGGTTGTAGCGCCAGGGCCAAGAACCGTCCCAGATAGGCCATCAGGATCAGCCCTAGGGTGCCGTAGAGGCTCAGCCCCGGCAGGGGCGGGGGCAACCACACCAAAATGAGGGACAACGCAAAAATCAGGCCCGGCAGGGCATAGGGCAAGTCCACGAGGAAGCTGAGCAGCGCCAGCAGCCGTACTTTCAACCGGGTCAGGGCATAGCCCAAGATCGTCGCCATCCCGCTGCAGAGCAGCGCTGCTCCTCCCGCCAAGCCCAAACTGTGCAGCGTGGCGCGGCGGGCCCGCTCCAGCTCAAAAAGAACCAGGCGGAAATGCTCCAGCGTCAGGTTAGACCAGACTAAGGGCAGGCCATAGGCCCGCAGCAGGGCAGTTGCAGCCATGGCCAGCAAAGGCCCGAGAATGAGCAGCAAGGCTGCGGCGAAGAGGATCCCGCTGAGCAGCCAACCCAGCCAGCCCAAGCGATAGGGATCCGGAGGGGCCTCGCCTGGATCCAGCCCCGCCTGAGGCTGCTGTGACCAGGCCAAAAAGAAGAGGGCCGGCAGGCCAAAGAGCAACGCCAGCGCCGCGCTGCGCCCAAACCCATCCCCGCCGAAGTTGATCACCTCTTGGTACAGCAGGGTGGGCAAAGTCAGGTAGCGTCCTGGGATCCCCAGCAAGGCCGGGATCCCGAAATTGCCCCAGGCCCCCAGAAAAGCCAGCGCCGCCGCTGCTGCCACAGAGGGCCGCAACAGGGGCAGGGTGATGAAGAGCCAAACCTGCAGCAGGTTTGCCCCATCCAGTTGGGCCGCCTCCTGAGCTTGCTTGGAGAGCCGGCTCAAGCCCGCCACCAGCGTCAGGTAGGCAATTGGCAGCACAAAAAGAGCTAGCAGCAGAATGATCCCCCCCGGCGTGTAGAAGCTCCACAGGGATCCCTGCTTCCCCAAAATCCAGCGCAGCCCCTGCTGCAAATAGCCCACCGGCCCGGCCCATTGGATCCAGGCCAAGGCCAAAACCTGGGGCGGAACCACGAGGGGAGATAAAAAGAGCACCCGCAGGATGCCGCGGCCCGGCAGATCTGTCTGGGTGGTGAGCACCGCCAGCACCAGGCCGCCGACCAGCGCTAATGCGGCTGAGACCGCCGACACCCAAAGGCTGTGGCCCAGCGCCAGATGGACGCGGGGCGTTTCCAGCAACCAGCGGATGTTCTCAAAGGAAAGCCCTTCCCCTTCGCTGCTCAAGGCTCGCTGCAACAGCTTCCAGAGGGGATAAGCGTGGGTCAAAGTCAAAAGGCACGCTACGGCTACCAGCCAGGGGATGATGGGGTGCCTTAACCCTTTACTCAAGCCCTCCCCCAGAAACGTTAGACCACGCCTTTGCTGACGCCCAAGGGATCCCACCTATTCCCCAAACAACTTGGCAAAGCGGGCTTTGTCGGCCTCGCGGCTTTCGGCCAACTCCGCTGCCGGGGCGCTCAAGATCTTCAGCTCGCTCAAAGCGGGGAAACCTTTTGGCGGCGTCACATCCTGCCGCAGCGGCATGTAGCCCATCTCAGCAGCGACCTCCTGTCCCTTCTGAGACAGCAAGAAGTCCACAAAAGCCTGGGCAGCTTCCAAGTTAGGCGTTCCTTTGACAATTCCCACCGGCTCGGTAATCACTGGCACGCCCTCCTTGGGATAAACCACCTCCACTGGGGATCCCTCGTTGCGGCTGCGAATAGCAAGAAAGTCTACCACCATGCCGTAGCTCTGTTCACCGCTAGCGACGTTACGGGCCACAGCGCCATTGCCTTGCACCAGCACGGTTTTATTCTTTTTCAGAGCTTCGTACCACTCCCAGCCCAGGCCAGGGGTGCGGGTGATAACTCCCAAGTTGTAAGCAGCAGCACCCGAATAGGTGGGGCTGGGCATCACTGCCTGGCCTTGGGGAACCTGGGCTAGAGCCGCCCAACTGTCAATGGGCTGGGCTTTGGCAGTGTTATAGACGATCACTGTAGCCAAGATCTTGGTGCCGAAGTAGTGACACTCTGGGTCGTAGTAGGTGGCAGCGATGGCCTTGGCCTCGGGACTGCAGTAGGACTCCAGCAAATTGCGGGATTTCAGCAACTCGAAAGTAGGCGCATCGGCCACCAGCAGCACATCGGCTTGGGGACTACCCTTTTCCGCTTCCAGCAAAAAGCGGCTGATCACCTCCTCGGTGCCGGAGCGAAAGATCTCTACCGAAACTTCTGGATAAACTTCCCGAAACGCAGACACGGTTTTCTGAGCGTCTGCATCAGGTTGGGAAGTGTACAAACGCAACGCCCCAGATGGCTTGGCCCAGACCGAGCTCAGGGATCCCCACCCAAGGGCCTGGGCAAGGGCCACAGTGCAGAGCATTGCTAACAAAGGTAGAGGGCGTATCATAGTTCTCCCTTGTTTGAGCGATTCGCTTAGCTGTCGATTTACTGATAACCAAGGCAGTTTTATTTCAAGATTTCCAAGGTCAAAATCTGCGTTGGCCTTACATTTTTGCCTTTTGCAAACACTTGCAAGCTACAGGGTACCCCAAAAAGATTAACTCGAGATTACAGCCTGTTAATTTAAAATAGGGTACAAGTTTTAAGAGGAAGGAGAGAAG
>NZ_JANSJA010000147.1:0-872 GCF_047462335.1 Synechococcus sp. H60.1 | reverse complement strand
AGGGGTCAACGCCAAAAGAAGCTTGTTGCAGCTTCTGCTTGACCACATCCCGCACTACCGAGCGGAGCAATTCCAGCTCAGAAGGGTTGAGCTGATCGTGGCTGGGACACTCATCGGGAGCCAGCCACATGTAAACAGCAGGAACCCGGTTTAAGATCTGCTGCATCAGCACTTCCCGCTCCCTGGCATCGTGGAAAACCTGCTGATGGGGGTGTTCAGTACAGAGGACATTTTCCAGCTCTCCCAAGGCCAGGTACTCGACAATATTAACCAACATCTTTTCCATGATCGATGTCCCTCCTAAAAATCCTTGTCGCTCTTAAAACAGGTATTCAACAAAACGTGCAATTTCCCCAGACTTTTGCCTACCAGCCGGACATTTGAGCCGTCGGCAAATCCAGTCCTCCAGCGGGAAGCCGTTGCGAATTTGTCCGTAAGATCTTTTGTACGGCTGATTCTTTCCCCTCTCATTTGCCTTCTCACTTGCCACTGAAAGTAGCCAGCAGAAACCCTCAGCAGCCAGAAAATCTCTTCACTGGCCTGGGATGCCAATGAAAAATTATCGGCGTTTTGAGGAGTACAGGGCAGGGGATTTAACAAAGACTATAGAAACTTAGCCGCAGAGAGAAGATCTTACCCAACCACTCCTCGTCCACTACGCTAACATAGGGCTATGTGGAAAATTATGAGAATATTAAGGGATTTACATATTTCTTGATAATTGACCAATTTAGCGTGCCAAAGCTTGGAATGCTCAAGCCGACGCCGAAGGTAGGGATCCGAAAAAACATGCGGTTAACCCGCCAGCGGCAAATCGACTCGCTGGGCCTGGATCCAGAAAGATTCTAGGTCGTAGTAGTCTCTTTCCTCCT
>NZ_JANSJA010000146.1:2900-9206 GCF_047462335.1 Synechococcus sp. H60.1 | reverse complement strand
GCTCCGTACCGCTTAGCGGCCAGAAGCGGGTAGTTTACTGATGGGCTACACTGGCCATTTGAGCAGAGGCAGTGGGAGTAGCTGTTAGAGCATGGCCAGAATTGCCTTTGCCAACCTCGGCTTTGCTGGACGGCAGGAGCACCTGCCCAATTTCCTGCAGCTTTAAACCAGCGAGCCAGCGCAATTTTTTAACATCGCTGCCCGCTTTTTTCTGAGGGTAGGCGCTGTACCCCTGGTCGGCAACTTTGGGTTATACTCAACGACTTCAGGCGGATTTAGGCTTGCTTGAAGTAGTCGGGCTCGTTGCCGGGCTTCCACTTGATGTTGCAGCCGAGGCTGGGCTTTTGGTCAGGATCAATGGGCTTGCCCGCCAGCAGGTTATCCAGCGCCGCCCGCAAGTCTTTGCCCGTCACCGGCACATCCGTCAGGCTGGGGCGGCTGTCGTCCAGTTGGCCCCGGTAGACCAGCTTACGCTCCGCATCAAATAGGAAAAAGTCGGGGGTGCAGGCAGCGCTAAAGGCTTTGGCCACCTCTTGGGTTTCGTCGTAGCAGAAGGGGAAGGTAAAGCCCAAGGTCTCGGCCATCTTCTTCAAGTTCTCGGGGCTGTCGTCGGGGTAGTTCTCCACATCGTTGGCGCTGATGGCTACAATGCCGACGCCGCGATCCTTGTAATCTCTGCCGATGCGGGCCAGCTCTTCTTGCACGTGCTTCACATAGGGGCAGTGCTGGCAGATGAACATCACCAGCAAAGCGGGCTTGTCGGCAAAAGTAGAGAGGGAAATGGTTTGGCCGCTCACCACATCCGGCAGGCTGAAGTCAGGGGCCGGGGTGCCCAAAGGCAGCATGGTCGAGGGAGTACGGGCCATAACAAACCTCCAGCGTCAGATTTCTTTAATCATCATGGATCATCCTGCTCCCCCAGGCTTGCCGGCAAGAAGGGATCCTTAGGATCCCGACCGGGCCGAGAACCGCTTTTACGAATAGCCGTGTAAAGCCACCGGTTTCCCAGCGGGGGAGTGTCAAAATTGGATAGAGTCCGCAACATTTTGTTCGGGAGCTGAGCCTTGAGCACCGCCGTCTTGCCCGCTGCCCCTCTGGTGGACACCCACGTCCACCTGAACTATCCCGACTTTACAGAAGATCTGCCCCAGGTGGCCGAGCGCTGGCGCCAGGCCGGGATCCGGCAACTGGTGCACTCCTGTGTAACGCCAGCGGAATTTCCCCAGTTGCAGGCCATTGCCGACCAGTACCCCGAAGTCTTCTTGTCGGTGGGGCTGCACCCTCTGGAGGCGCGCCAGTGGCAGCCGGATCTGGCCGAAAAGATCGCCCAGTTGGCCGCCAGCGACACGCGGGTGGTGGCCATCGGGGAGACGGGCTTAGATTTTTACAAGTCCGACCCGGCGGACATCGAGCGGCAACAAGCCTCCTTCCGCGCCCACATTGCCATTGCCCAGGAGCAGGATTTGGCCCTGATCGTCCATTGCCGCGAGGCGGCAGCAGCCACCTACGAAATCCTCAAGGAGGCCCTGGCCACTGGGGGGCCGCTGCGGGTGGTGATGCACTGCTGGAGCGGATCCCCGGAGGAGACGCGGCTCTTTGTGGAGCTGGGCTGCTTCATCAGCTTTAGCGGCATCGTGACCTTCAAGAACGCCGAGACCGTGCGCCGGTCGGCCTTGGAGGTGCCCTTGTCCCAGCTTTTGGTGGAAACCGATTGCCCTTTTTTGGCCCCCACCCCTTTCCGCGGCAAGCGCAACGAGCCAGCCCATGTGCAGCGGGTGGCCCAAACCCTGGCGGAGCTGTTGCGGATCCCCTTGGAAGACCTGGCCCAACAGACCAGCCAAAATGCCGCCCGCCTCTTCCGCCTGCCCCAGCCCCCTTTGTGAAGGAGAGTGGAGAACTTTTGAATTCCTTGAGCTTTTCCCTTGCGGCTCTGTAACTTCCCGGCAGGGGGCGCTATCGTGAAAGAGGGAGTGTAGCTTCCAATACTTCTGCGCTTCCTTATGGAGAGATGGCTACGGAAAACTTGGCTCCTGCGGCCTGCACCAGCCGGGATGCCCTCATCAACCGCATTACCCACCAGATCCGGCAATCCCTGGAGCTGGATCAGATCCTGAGGGCAACGGTGGAGGAGGTGCGCGCCTTTTTGGGCACGGATCGGGTCAAGGTGTACCGCTTCGACCCGGAAGGTCATGGAACGGTGGTGGCGGAAGCTCGACAAGCTGAGCGCCTGCCCTCTCTCCTGGGTTTGTCTTTTCCGGCGGGGGATATTCCTGAGCAAGCGCGGCACCTGTTTCGCCTGGCCCAGGTGCGGGTCATCGTGGATGTGGAGGGCCAAACCCGCTCCCTCAGCCAGCCGGAGCCCCTGGGCCGCTTTGCCCAGGCCCAGCCTTTGCCTCTGGGAGAGGTGCCGCAGCGGCCGGTGGATCCCTGCCATGGCCATTACCTCAGGTGCATGGGGGTAGCCTCTTCCCTGGTGGTGCCCCTCCTGCATCACCAGCAGTTGTGGGGGCTCTTGGTCTCCCACCACACCGAGCCGCGCTCCTACTCTGCTGAGGAGCTGCAGGTGGTGCAGTTGGTGGCGGATCAGGTGTCGATTGCCATTGCCCAGGCGGAATTGCTGGAGCAGGCGCGGCGGAAGGCGCAGCAGGAACGCTTGATTAACCAAATTGCGGCGCTGGTGTACTCGCCGCTTCACCCCGAAACCACCCTGAGCACCGTCCTGGAGCAGCTTACCGCCCAGCTCCAAGGGATCGGGGCGCGGCTGCGCATCCAGTTCATGGGCTTGGAGACTCTCCACTGCTATGGGAGCCAGCCGCCGGCAGGGTACGACGCCTGGCTGCAGGAGCAGGTGGGACGAGCCAAGTCGGCAGGGAACGGGGTGAGAACCTGGTCGCTTTCGCAATTGGAGAAGTGGCCAGAACTGCGGTCGCAGGTGCAGCAGACGCCCATCCGCGGGCTGCTGGCGGTACCGCTGCTTTGGAACGAGCAGGTGGTGGGCTGGCTGAGCGTGTTTCGTGGCGCCATCTGCCAAGAGACCCACTGGGCCGGCTACCGCTGGCCTGCCCAAGGGGAAGGTTGGGAGGATCCCCGTCAACAACTGCCCTTGATCTCTTTTGCCGCCTGGCGGGAGCTGAAAATTGACGAGCCCAAGGCTTGGTCGGCCCCAGAGCTGGAGCTCGTCAGCCGCGCTGCCGTGCACCTGGCCCTCTCGATCACGCAAAACCAGCTCTACCGGCAGTTGCAAGATCTCAACGCCCGTCTGGAGCAGGAGGTGCAGGAGCGGACGGCGGCCCTGCAGCGCTCTCTGGCTATGGATGCCCTCTTGCAGCGGGTCACCGACCAGGTGCGCACCACCCTGGACGAAGCCCAGATCCTGCGGGCAGTGGTGCAGGAGTTGGCTCTGGGGCTGTCCATCCAAGGCTGCGATCTCTGTCTCTACGATCCGGAAGCCGGCCAGGCCACGGTGCGCTACGAGTACACCGCCGCCCTGCCGCCCGCCGGCGGGATCGCTCTAACCCTAGCCGACTACCCGGATCTCTACCAGCAACTGCAAAGGGGGCAAGCGGCGCAACTGTGCCATTTGTCGGGGCAAAGCTGGATCCCGCGGCGGGAAGGGCTGACCCTGCTGGTATGTCCGCTGCGGGAGGATCAGGCCGTGTTGGGCGATCTGTGGTTGGCCAAGCCGGCAGACGAGTGCTTTGATGAGCTGGAGGTGCGGGTGGTGCAGCAGGTGGCGGATCACTGTGCCATCGCCATCCGCCAGGCCCGTCTCTACCAGGCCTCGGTGCAGCAAATCAGCGAGCTGGAACGCCTCAACCGCCTCAAAGATGATTTCTTGAGCACCGTCTCCCACGAGCTGCGCACGCCCATCACCAACATGAAAATGGCCATCCAACTGCTGAAGCTGGCCCGCACCCCGCAAAAACGGGAGCAATACTTGCAAATCCTGGAGCAGGAGTGCGAGCGCGAGGCGGAATTGGTCAACGATCTGCTGGATCTGCAGCGGCTGGAGCAGGGATCCAAACCCCTTCATCTTGAAGAAGTGTCCCTGGCCGCCTGGCTGCCCACTGTGCTCCAGCCCTTTGTGCAGCGGGCCCAGGCCAATCAGCAACAGTTGCGGTGGCAGATTGACCCAGCGGTGGGCAAGGTGGTGACGGATCAGGTGGGTCTGGAGCGGGTGGTGCAGGAGCTGGTCAACAACGCCTGCAAGTACACCCCGCCTCACCACCGCATCACGGTGACGGCGCGCCGCCTCAGCCCTGAACAAGTGCAAATTCGGGTTATCAACGAGGGGGTGGAGATCCCCCGCAGCGAGTGGGAGCGCATTTTTGAGAAGTTCTACCGCATCCCCAGCGGGGATCCCTGGAAGCGGGGCGGCACCGGCCTGGGGCTGGCTTTGGTTAAGCAGTGGATGCAGCGGCTGGGGGGCAGCGTCTGTGTACAAAGCGGCCACGGTAAGACCTGCTTTGCCCTGGTGTTGCCGCAGGGATCCCTGCAGCAGCCGCCCCTGAGTCGCAACTGTGCCTAGACCCATGAGCGATGGCCACCCAGAAGCGCTGCAACTAGCCGTTGTGCAATTCAACCGGGGGGAGTTCTACGCCTGCCACGACACCCTGGAGGCGCTGTGGATGGAGGCAACAGATCCGGAGCGGCGCTTCTACCAGGGGCTGTTGCAAACCGCCGTGGCCTACTACCACCTGCAAAACGGCAACCGCCGCGGCTGCATGATCCTGCTGGGAGAGGCCAACCGCAAGCTGGCCGATTTTCTGCCCACCTACGCTGGCTACAACCTACAAGCTCTCTGGGAAGCCAACCAGAGTCTCCTGCAAGAGCTCTTTTGCCTCCAGCCTGAGGATCCCTTGCCCTGGGTGGCCCCTCCTGCCCTGAGAACCGTTGACGACAGGCCCGATCGCGAGGCTTCTTGGAATCTCCCAGAACCCCAGTAGCTACCGCCGCTTGGAGCGACGAGCTTGCCGTTCTGCCTCGCTGCGCCGCCGCCGATCCCGCCAGTCGATAAAGGTGATGTAGCCAACGCCCACAGTGACAGCCGTCAAGAGCAAAAAGATGCTGCCGTAGGCGAGGCGGACAACCCAGGGCAAGTCAATTTCCATAGAGCAGGACGAAGTCCTCGAGCAACAACAGGGCCAGGCGGGATCCACTACATGCCGTTACGGCCCCAGACCACAAAGGCAATGGAAAGGGCAAAGAAAGCAGCAACAGCAACCCAGCCAAAGGTGATGATGTCCATACGTCTAGCCAAGCAAAGAAGGCTCATCGAGGTGATCCCATTTTACGGGATGGGATCCCTTGTCAGCGGGCATTTGCGAGCACCTTATTCTCAGTTCAAACTGGCTACAGTGGGGTCAAATCCAAAACATCTGAGCCAAACGGGGGGGATCCGATGGTACTGGAGACATTGCCGCTGGTGGCCGCGGTGGCCATCGCCATTTTTATGCTGGTTTTCTGGGTGCGGGTGGTTCGAGAGGCCATCTGGACGGCGGTGGGGATCGTAGTTCTCCTGGCCGTGCTGTACGTGGTCTTTAGGATTGGCCCGCGGCAGGTGCTGCAGGAGCTGCGGGATCCCTTTGCTCTTCTGGATCAAGTGTGGCAGGTGATCGTCGCCTGGTTCCAGGCCCTTTTCCCCTAGTGCGCTATCTGATGCACAATTACAATGAACTGGGCTTGGGTTGGGGCTGCCGGCCCTTCCCCTTGGTTCTGTAACCCTGACGCGCTCCGATTGCTGGCCATGCCTTCCGACTCCCCACAGGATCCCCAAGGCCTCCCAGACCCTGCTCCGGAAGACGGGATCCCAGTTCCCGAAGATATCCAGGTGGAGGTGGAGGACTTGGGGGAGCGCCGCCGCCATGTGCAGGGCCGCGTCCTTATTCCGGTGGAGCGACAGTGGGTTTGGCAGGTTTTAACCGATTACGACCATCTGGCGGAGTTCATTCCCAACTTGGTGGAAAGCCGCCTCCTCGGCAGCGAGAATGGCCGCAAACTGGTGCGCCAAGTGGGATCCCAAAAGGTTTTATTTGCCCGCTTTTCGGCGGCAGTGGTGCTGGCCATTGAGGAAATCTTTCCCCACCAGCTTCGCTTCCAGGAGGTGGAAGGGGATTTTCTCCTTTTCGAGGGGTTTTGGGAACTGGCCGAGTGGCTAAACCATCAAACTTTGCTCACCTACCACCTGCAGGTGAAGCCGCCGCGTCGCATGCCGGTCGGCCTGGTGGAACGGCGCCTCCGCCGGGACTTGGCCTTTAACCTCCAGGCGATTCGGGAGCGCTGCCTGAGTCTATGTTCCCAATAGGG
>NZ_JANSJA010000146.1:0-2800 GCF_047462335.1 Synechococcus sp. H60.1 | reverse complement strand
TTTGCCGGCTGGGATCCCAGGTCAGCGCAGCAGACCTTCACTTCTTAGGGTTCAGGCGGCCATCGAGGGTTGTCTTTGGGTTTGTGGGTTGGCTATCGGCAGGGTGAAGTGGAAGGCACTGCCCTGGTTGATCCCTCCCGATTCGGCCCAGATGCGCCCCCCCATCGCCTCGATGATCAGCCGGCAGATGGCCAGCCCCAAGCCCGTCCCGCCCACAGAACGGCGCAGGGATCCCTCTGCCTGGTAAAACCGCTCGAAAATGACCTGTAAGCGCTCCGGTTCAATGCCGCGTCCACTGTCGGCCACAGTAAATCTCACCATCGCTTCTCCAGGTTCGCCGGCTGATGGCTCCACCTCTGCCCGGATCCAGATCCGCCCGCTGGGAGGAGTAAACTTGCAGGCATTGTCCAACAGCTTGCGCAAGACCTCCACCAGCCATTCCCCATCCGCCTTGACCATCGGCAGCCGTCTGGGCAGCGCCTGCTCGATGGTGGGTAACTCCTCGTGCCGCCGTCGCGCTTTGACGTTGCTCAGGGCCAGCTCCACGCATTCTTGGGCAGACAACGGCTCGATATGCCAGCGAACGCGACCACTTTCCAGCTTGGAGAGGGTGAGAAAATCCTGCACCAACTCCCGCAGCCGACCGGCATCTTGCAGAGCCGCATTCAACATCTCCTGGCGCATCTCCAAGGGCATATGAGGATCGCCGGCCAACGACTCCAGACACACTTGAATGGTGGACAAAGGGGTGCGCAGCTCGTGCCCGATCACAGCGATCAGCTCCGACTTGGCCCGATCCAGATCCTGCAATTGGCGATTCAGCTCTTCCAGGTGCTGGTAGGCTTCTGCCTGTAAGAGGGCCACCCCCACTTGATTGGCAATGGCTTCTGCCAACTCCAGAGTGGCCGGCTGCCAGCGGCGAGGGTGTTCGTGGTGCAGCTCCAAGAGGCCCAGCAACCGCCCCTGATAGAGAATCGGCAGAGCCACCCAAGCGCGAATTTGGGCCGGCTGCCACAGCTCCGGCAGGCAATGCAGACGCGGATCCTTCTGGCTGTCCTCGCAACACACCAGGTGTGCTGAGGCTATTGCCTCCTGCAGAAAAGGGTTGCTTTGCACGGGCCAAAGGGATCCCTTGAGGCTGCCCATTCTCAGGGTGTGATACTCGTGCTCGATCTGGACAGCAGGAACCTGGCCATCGTAGCGGTAGATCAAACAGCGCCCCACTCCTGCCGCTTGCCCCAATTCCTGCACCGCAATGGTCAGGATATCGCCGGGATGCAAAGACTGGCGAATGGCGCTGCTGATGCGGTTGATCAAGCGTTCCTTGCGCTCTTGAGCCTGAATGGTGCGATAGGCCCGCTGCAGCTTGTATTGCCCTGCCTGAAGATAGGTGATCAGCCGCTCTGTAAAGGGCCCTGGGTTCAGTTGGCTGGCGGAGTTTTGCGGGGATCCCTCCAGGTACTGGCGAACCGGCTCCAAGCGAGGAGCCAGATCCGGACGGTAAGCGAGGATCTTCGGCAACAGAGCCAAAGCTGCCTGGGCGGCGATCAGGCGCTCAAATGACCAGATGCCGTCGAACTGCCGCGCCGCATCGATATCGCTGCCTTGCCAGGGCCGCTCCCGACACACCAAGCAGGTGGCATAGTGGGCGTCGATAACGATCAAATGCCACTCCTGAGCCAGTGGATCCTCCGGATCCAGGGGGATAAAGTTAGGGGGCAGGTCAGCCTGAGCCCCATCGGGGGTAGCCAGCACAAACACATCTTGGGCAACCGCGCTGATGCGACGGTAGCGCCGCGCCTCCTGGCGGTAGTAGCGCTCCTTTTGAAAATTGGCGAACACCCACGGGGATCCCTGACCTTGCAACACCTGATCCTCGATGGCATGGCTAAGGGCAACCAGAGAAGACTTGAAATAAAGCTGCGGGCGCAGATGGGGCACGGCCTGTAGCAGATCGCTCAATAGGGAAGTCCGACTCTGACGGCTCTGGCGGGATCTAGGGCGGGTAGAAGTCATAGCCCTATTGGCAAGTTCGGTTGGCAAGGAGTAACTTAGCCGTGGAGAAAGCGCCTGGCGGGCTGGCCTAGGTTTAGTCTAGCGGTTGGCTTCTGCAGCAAGGCGAACTTAACGAGCTGCAAGATCTGGCTAACTTGGACTAAGAATTGTAAAGTTGCGTGTAGACTCAATGTCGGGATCCCGGTACAGCCAAGAAGACGTGCAGCAGATCCTCCAGCGGGCCATTGCCCGCCAGCCGCGCCTGGGCGAGTTTACCCGCGCCCAGTTGCAGGAGATGGCCGCCGAACTGGGGATCTCACCCCAAGAGCTGGACTTGGCCGAGCAGGAATGGAAGGCTTGGCAAGAGCTGAACAACCAGCATCGCGAGTTCCAGCGCTACCGCCGTCGGCAGTTTTACCAGTTGCTGGGCCGATACGCAATTGTCAACAGCTTTCTGCTGGGCTTGGACTGGCTTTCCGGCGGGGGGCTATCTTGGTCGCTGTTTATACTCATGGGCTGGGGCTTGACAGTTTCCCTCAAAGGCTGGAACGCCTACCAGACGGAGGGGGAACGCTACGAGAGAGAGTTTCGCCAGTGGCAGAAGAAACGTAAGAAGCAGCTCCAGCGTCGATGAGAAACATCTCGTCTCTCTGCTTTGAGCAGAGGTGGTCTTAGAAAGAGGCTAGCGGCAAATGCTAGTATAGGTACTTGGCAGAGGCAGATGCCTGTGCGGGCGTAGTTTAATGGTAAAACCGCAGTCTTCCAAACTGCTGTTGTCGGTTCGATTCCGTCCGCCCGCTTCCAG
>NZ_JANSJA010000145.1:0-882 GCF_047462335.1 Synechococcus sp. H60.1 | reverse complement strand
CCAGGGATCCCATCCGGGTGCAGCGCGAGCAGTTGCGGCGTCCGGCAACCATATCGGAAGATCCTCCCAATTCCCATGCAGGTGGTCAACACCTGGATCCTCTGTTGGCCCTGTGGTTGGCGCAATATATCCGCGGCGTGGCGGCGGTGGGTTATGCTTTAGGAGCCGCCGATGCACGGAAACCGAAGTTTCCATGCCCCTAGATCGCCCTCTACCTTTGGTTCTTCTGGTACGCTACACCTCGCCCCAGACTTGGCTGCCGGTCGTGGCTTATGACGACAAGGAGCGGGCTGCGCAGGCGCTACGACACCTGCAAGCGCGCCGGCCCGGGCAGCAGTTTGGTCTGGAGAACGTCTGTATTGAATTTGACCGCCGCAGCGAAGCCCTGCTTTGCCTGGCTTACCTGCTGCACCAGCTGGGGCGGCACTACGACCCTGGTGAGACGGATCTGAACCTGAAAGTTACCCTCTATGGTTTTGCCCGCAGCGATCCTCCACCACCGCAGCTGTGGGGTTGGGGAGAGCCCTGCTTGTTTTATGACCGCGAGCACCCGGCGCTGTGGCTCGAACCTCAGGCGAGAGTACGGCTAAAGGGTTGGGTGGTGCGCTGTCTGTTCCACGTCCACTGCGGCCAGACGCTGCAGCGGTTGTGGGAATTGAGCGGCCTGGCCTTCTCGCCGGCTCATGAGCAGCTGGAGTTTTGGGAGCGGATGTTGTCGGCGCCCGGTACACGGGATCCATGAAGCAACTGGGGCAGAAGAAGAGACAAAAGCTCTGCTGTCAAGCGGGTGAGGAAACGCCACCCGCCTACGCGGTGGGGTAGTTCATTTCTGCTCGTCCCCCTCTAGATCAGGGGTCGAGTTCGGGTCAGCCTTGGGAGAGA
>NZ_JANSJA010000144.1:0-9426 GCF_047462335.1 Synechococcus sp. H60.1 | reverse complement strand
GACTTCTTTCCCCAAACGGGCCATGTCGAGGGAGTGGTCTTTTTGGAGCGGGTCTGAGGACAACTCCAGGGGAGGGGGTGAGGGAGCATCAGCCACCGGCAACCAATGCTAACGTCAGAATAGTTAAAGTTTCGCAACGGATCCCCTTGCCGTTACCCTAGCCTCTCATGCTCAGAGCTGGCATTGTTGGCCTGCCCAATGTGGGCAAATCGACTCTCTTTAACGCCCTCTGCGAAAATGCCAAGGCCGAGGCGGCCAACTTTCCTTTTTGCACCATCGAGCCCAACATAGGGCGGGTGGCGGTGCCGGATGAGCGCCTAGAGGTGCTGGCCAAGATTAGCGGCTCGGCGGCAATCGTCCCCGCCCAGATTGAGTTTGTTGACATTGCTGGGCTCGTAGCTGGCGCCAGCAAAGGCGAGGGGCTGGGCAACCAATTTCTCTCCCACATCCGCCAGGTGGACGCCATCGTGCATGTGGTGCGCTGCTTTCAGGACGAGAACATTGTCCACGTGGCCGGCTCCGTGGATCCCCTGCGAGACATAGGCGTGATTAACCTGGAGCTGGCCCTGGCGGATCTGGCGCAGATCGAGCGGCGCTTGGAACGGGTGCGCAAGCAGGCCAAGTCCGACAAAACGGCTCAAGTGGAGCTGCAGGCCCTGGAAAAACTGCAGGCTGCTCTGGACGAGGACAAGCCAGCTCGCCTGGTGCCCCTTAGTCCGGAGGAGGAGGCTGCCATCAAGGGGCTGGGGCTGCTTACCCGCAAGAAGGTAATCTACGCCGCCAACGTGGCGGAAACAGAGCTGGCCACCGGCAACGACTGGGTGGAGCAGGTGCGGCAAGTGGCCCAGGCGGAAGGGGCGCGTGTGGTGGTGGTCTCGGCCCAGGTGGAGGCGGAATTGGTGGAGCTGCCGCCTGCAGAGCGACAGGCTTATCTAGACTCGCTGGGGGTGAAAGAAGGGGGGCTGAAATCCTTGATCCGCGCCACCTACGAGCTGCTGGGTCTGCGCACCTATTTTACTTCCGGCCCCAAAGAAACCCACGCCTGGACGATCCCTGCCGGTGCCACTGCTCCCCAGGCAGCGGGGGTGATCCACTCGGATTTTGAGCGGGGCTTTATCCGGGCAGAAACAATAGCGTATGAGGATCTAGTGGCAGCAGGATCCCTAAGTGCTGCCCGAGAGAGGGGTCTGGTGCGCAGCGAGGGCAAAGACTACGTAGTGCAGGAAGGGGACGTGATGCACTTTCGCTTCAACGTCTAGGTCTCCCTCTGCCTCCCTGCTCAGGCAAGATGGGTTTTCTCAGAAATTTAAGATTTGCTCACTGTCCCTAGGCAAAAAGACTTAGCCCCCTTGGGCAGAGGATATGGGCTCAGGGGGTCTTCTATCAGTCCGACCGTTTTCCTGAGAAAACCGTTGACGCTGTAACGAAACATCACAATAATTGGACTAGATAAACAAATGTTTGTTTTAGGGATACGTTGATGGATCTACTGCAATACGGGCCGATGGCCTGGGTCTACTTGGCAATTTTTGCTTCCATCATCTGGTGCATTTGGGGTCGTTCGGAAGACGACATCATGTTCTAGAGCAACAGGGGTTCCTCTGTGAGCTTGGGCTATTGCTTGCGCCTGAGCGGGCAGGGGGATCCTTCTTCGGCATAGCCTCTTGATGACCGCAGCCTTGCAAAGATTTCGTTGAGAAACTTTGTGGACTCCTGGCAGGCTTGTGCTGGACTTGAGATCGAGAGGAATGCCATGCCGGGTGGTGGAAAACTCTTCCCCCTGGCCCTGCAACACGCAGCTTGCAACGGTTATGGGTGTTCATAGCTTGACCTCCCGCCGTCCCTTGCCGGGGGCGGAAAAGATGTCAGAGGGCTACTGCCTCTCCTGGCGAGGCGTTGGGGTGATGGGAGTGTTGAATGTAACTCCTGACAGCTTCAGCGACGGCGGCCAGTGGGGATCCGTAGAGGCAGCCGTGCAGGCAGCCAAGGCCATGGCAGCAGCGGGAGCCTTGATTGTGGATATCGGCGGCGAGTCCACCCGGCCGGGGGCGGAGCCGGTGTCGGTGGAGGTGGAGTGCGACCGGGTTTTGCCCGTGATCCGGGCTCTAGAGGGATCCGGCATTCTCATCAGCGTTGATACGCGCCGAACGGAGGTGGCGGCGGCGGCTCTAGCAGCCGGAGCGCACATGATTAATGACGTCACTGGGCTGCGGGATCCGCAGATGATGCAGCTGTGTGCCGAGAAGGGGGTGCCGGCAATCATCATGCACATGCGGGGAGAACCGCGCACCATGCAGCAGCTCACCCACTACGACGACCTCGAAGGGGAAGTTTTTGGCTTTCTCAAGGACCAAGCAGAACGGGCGCTGGCAGCCGGTGTTCCCAGTGTGATTTTGGATCCCGGCCTGGGCTTTGCCAAAACCGCCGAGCAGAACATTGCCCTCCTCAAAGCGCTGCCACGGCTGGTGGCCTATGGCTACCCGGTGCTGGTGGGAGCCTCGCGCAAAAGTTTTGTTGGCCAGCTTGCCGGGATTGCTGTGCCCAGGGAGCGGGATAGCGCCAGCGTAGCCGTGCACCTCTTTGCCGCCAGCCGGGGCGCTACCCTGGTGCGGGTGCACAACGTCCCGGCCCATGTCTCGGCTCTGGCAGCTTGGGCAGGTCTCCACGATGAACCCCACTAGGCTGGTGCTGCGGGGTCTTAGCTTCCATGCCCACCACGGCTATCGTCCTGAGGAGGCTGTGTTGGGAGGGCGCTTTGTGGTGGATGTGGAGATGCAGCTTGGTTGGGTTCCCCAAGCGGATGACCTAGCCCACACAGTGGACTACGCCCAGGTGTACGAGGCGGTGCGGGAAGAGGTAACCCAGCGACGCTACCGGCTGATCGAGACGTTGGCAGAGCGGATTGCTGAGCGGCTGTGGCAGAACTATCCCCAGTTGGAAGCCCTAACGGTGCGGGTGCACAAGCCGCAAGCTCCCCTGCCGGGCCTGTTCGAGGATGTCTACGTGGAGATCGTCCGCCGTCGCCCTGCTCTTCCATGAAGCCTGACCTGGCCTACATTGCTTTGGGCAGCAACCTGGGGGATCCGCTGCAGCAGTTGCGCACGGCTGGAGAGAAGTTGCCGCGGCTGGGCCAGGTGGTGGCCCGCTCCAGCCTCTACCGCAGCCCTGCCCAAGGGGGGCCGCCGGGGCAGCCGGATTACCTCAACGCCGTGGTGGCGCTGGATCCCTTTCCCCCTTACCAATCGCCCCTAGAGTTGCTGAGGGCGCTGCTGGCCATCGAGCAGGAGGCGGGGCGGGTGCGGCGCATCCGCTGGGAGGCCAGAACGCTAGATCTGGATCTGCTGGCCATGGGCAACCGGATCCTGAAGAGCCCTGAGCTAACCCTGCCCCACCCTCGCATGATGGAGCGCCCTTTTGTCCTGGCCCCGCTGTGCGAGATCGCTCCCCATTGGCGCCACCCTGAAACCGGCGTAGCTGCAGCTGAGGGGCTGGCTGCCCTGGATAGCTCCTGGCTGGAGCGCACCGACTTAGGCTGGGATTGAGCTCTACAGCGCAGCCGCCATTTTCACCGCCAGATCCACCAGCCGCGAGGCGTAGCCGTACTCGTTGTCGTACCAGGAGAGCACCTTCACGGTGCGATCCCCCAGCGTCATTGTTGATTCCAGATCCACAATCGAAGAGTGGGGATCGCCGATGATATCGGCCGAAACAATCTGTGGCGGGGCAATGGCGAGGATGCCGCGCAGCGGCCCTTCAGCAGCCTCGACAAAGGCTTGGTTAACCGCCTCTTTGGTAATCGGCCGCTCGGTGCGCACGACAAAGTCCACAATCGAGCCGGTTAGCACGGGCACTCGCAGCGCCAGACCATCCATTTTCCCTCTTAGGGCAGGCAAAACCTCGGCAACTGCCGTAGCTGCTCCGGTTGTGGAAGGCACAATCGACACCGCTGCCGAGCGGCCCCGCCGATAGTCTTTGGGATCCGGACGATCCACAATGGCCTGGGTGGCGGTGTAGGCGTGGCAGGTGGTGAGAAAGCCCGTCTCGATGCCGAAGCGATCCAACAAGACCTTGGCCAGCGGCGCCAGACAGTTGGTGGTACAGGAGGCGTTGGAGACAATGTGGTGCCGCGCGGGGTCGTACTGGTCGTCGTTGACCCCCATCACCACCGTTAGGTCGGCGCCTTTGGCAGGGGCGGAGATGATCACCTTCTTGGCGCCAGCTTCTAGGTGTTTGACTGCCCCTTCCCGCTTGGTAAACAGGCCGGTGGACTCCACCACCAGGTCAACCCCAAGGTCTTTCCAGGGCAGTTGCGCCGGATCCCGTTCTGCCAGAACCCGGATCTTGTGGCTGCCGACTTGCAGGTGTCTGTCCACAGCACTCACGGTCTGGGGCAGGCGCCCGTAGGCAGAATCAAATTGCAGGAGGTAGGCCAAGTTTTCCGGCTCAGTTAGATCATTAACCGCCACCACCTCCAGCCCTCGCTCTGGCTGGGAGAGCAGCGCCCGCAAAAACGACCGGCCAATGCGTCCAAATCCGTTGATGGCTACCCGTGTGGTCATCGCAATCCTCCGGTATCAGTTCAGGATCATGGGTCGAGGGCTGCGGCGCAGGAGACGCCAACCCCCTAGGGATAGGTTAGAAGAAGAACGGGATCCGCCTTGCCTTTGCACTTCAGATCTCCAGATTTGGATCCCATCTGCAACGGAGATTTGCGATTCAGGCTAACCCAGGAAGTTGCCGGTAGAGGAATTCAGATGAAGGTATTGCTGACCAACGATGATGGCATCGAGGCGGCAGGGCTGGCGCACCTCAGGCTGGCCCTCAGCGCTCTCGTTGCCGAGGAAAACTGCTGGATCGTGGCCCCCCACCAGCCGATTTCCGGCTGCAGTCACCAGGTAACGACGGGGCGGCCCTTTCGCGCCTGGGCCCGCGGCGAGCGCACCTTTGCTGTCGAGGGATCCCCTGCCGACTGTGTGCGGGTGGCCCTGTTTAAGCTCGCCCCTTCCGTGGATTGGGTGCTTTCTGGCATCAACGAGGGAGGGAATTTGGGATCGGATGTGTACTTGTCCGGCACGGTGGCGGCGGTGCGGGAAGCGGCGCTGCGCGGGATCCGGGGAATTGCCATTTCCCAGTATCGGGCAGGGAGCCAACCCATCGATTGGGAACAGGCACAGCGGTGGACGCGGGAGATCTTGGCCGAGCTGATGGAACAACCCCTGCCAGCCGGCTCCTTCTGGAATGTCAATTTGCCCCACCTGCCACCAGGATCCCCTTTGCCGGAGCGAGTTTACTGCCCCCTCTGCACACAGCCGCTGCCGCTCGATTACGCCGTAGAAGCAGAGGGGAAAGGCTTGGAATCGGTGTGGTTTCGCTACCAGGGTCGCTACGCAGAGCGAGCCCGCGATCCCCAGACCGATACCGATATCTGCTTCTCCGGTCGGGTGGCCATCACCCAGGTGCACCTGGCCTTAGGAGCTCCCAGGTGAGGGAGTGAGGTTGCGGGCAATGGTTCTCAGCCGCTGCAGCCGCAGTGCCGTCAGGATGTCGGTGGGATCCAGCTTTAGAACCTGCTCCAGGGCATCTGCTAGGTGTTGGGCCGCCTCTTGGCGGGTGTAGCCGCGGAACTGGGCACGGCGCAGGGCAAACTCGTCGGCATCGAAATGGGCGCTCTCCCGATTCAGGTTTTGCCAGATCTGTCGAACCGAGAGCGCCGTGATGCCACCCGCCAACAGGGCAGAAAACGGGTGCTGCCAAGAGAGCTCCGCCACGGTGGTGATGCCACCAAGCAAGGCCAGCGACTGGTAAAACCCCGGCTGTAGCCAGTTGCGATTGTCGAACCAGCCCACCTCCCGCAAAAACAGGAGATCCCGCTGCGGCTGCGGGATCCCTTGCCAGCGACGAAAGTCGATGGCGATGATGCCCTGGGGCTGCCAAGGGGCCTTGCGGCGGGAGAACAACAGGGCTCCACCTCCCGAGTGGGGGACAACGCTGAGCAAGGGCCGGAGGGAAGCGGGAAGCAGATCCCGCAAGCGTTCGATCTCTTCTTTTTGAAAGGTTTCCAAGGGTTTGAAGTCTGAGCGGCTGGTCATAGTTTTACCTGTAGAGGCACGGAAAGGGGGGATCCCACCTGCCCCCCAGCAGCCTTTCAGCCCCGAACACCCCAGACCTGAAGAACCCTGCCAGGTTAGTCTACCGCATCTCCAGGTCGCCGGTAGCAGCCCCCCAGGGCGAAAAGCGCCAGCAAGTGTGCTTAGACTGAGAGGAAAAGCCTACCCCCCGATCCGACCCAATGCCGGTTTTACCCGAACCCAGTGAACAGAGCGCTGGCAGCCCCCTTTACACCTATGCCTTCTTGCCGATGCCAGATGCACCGCTTTGGCATTTCATTCAACAAACTCAAGGGATCCGCGGGCCACTGCAGGTGTTTTCCCCCCCGGGAGGCCGAATTGCCGCTGCTGTGGAGCCGATGCCGGATCCTGCGTCGCTGCAGGCTTCGGATGAGGTGCTGGTGCGTTCTGCCCTGCGCCACGACCAGGTGATCTGCCGGCTGTTTGCCCAAATGCCACTGCTGCCCCTGCGCTTTGGCACCTGCTTTCTCTCAGCCGAAAAGCTAGGATCCCACCTACTGGCCCAGCAGGCAGAGTACGAACAGGCCCTTGCGGCCATCGGGGGAAGAGCCGAGTATTGCCTGAAAGGAAAACTGTCGCCCCAGCCCTCCCCGGATCCCCAACCCGCCCCCAGCGGCACAGCCTATCTGTTGGCCCGCAAACAAGCTTATCTACTGCAACGACAGGCCCAAGAGCAGCAAGAACAGGAGCTGGCAGCCCTGCAGCAGCTTTGGCCCTCCACCTGGCCAGTGCAAAGAGGGGATCCGCAGCCGGGAGAAGTCCTGCGGCTTTACTTTTTGCTCACCCCTGCCGAACGGGAAGCGGCAGCTCAGCTCACCCAAACCTGGGTGGCAGCTCACCCCCGCTGGCAACTGGACTGGAGCCCTCCCTTGCCCCCCTATCACTTTATGGGTACCCTCCGGGATCCCTCCAGATGTACTCAGTAGCACCCTAGAAAAGGTGAAGTCAAAGGATCCCTTTTCGCCCGCCTGGAAAGCCTGACCCAGCAGGGACGCAATTTTTTGGCTGTAATTTTTCAGGGTATTTTACGAATTCTGGCGAGGGATTGGAACTACCACTACCATTACTATTGAAAGTGACCTCCTGTCCCCTCAGCCCTCATGACATTGGAAACATTTTTTACTCAGTTAAATGCCAACGGCCTGACCATTGCGATCCTGCTATTCGCGGCTCCTTGGCTGGTTTGGGTTCTCTGCCACTGGATCCCGGGGCAGTGGGAAGAGCCTTTTTTGCTCAGCTTGAACATCGGCTTGGCAGCGGTGAGCCTTGTCCTCTGGGCCGGTTACTTGGCCTATGCCACCAACACGGCTGGCTGGCAGGCGGTGGTGAAGCAGGCGGATATGTTTCTGCTGCTGGTGCCTCCCTACTATTTTCTGAGCTCCATCTGGGTGGCGCGGCAGCGCATGCCGCTCTCGCGGGTGCCGGCTTTCCGCACCTTGCAAGGGATCGGCCTCTTGGCGGCAGTCTATCTCATTTTTTCTTGGCTCAGCCGCCGGGTCTATCTTGTCTTTTTTTCCTACATGCCCTTCTCAGCCTTCTTGTGGATCCTGGCGGGGTTGCTAGGGGTGGCCTATCTTGGCTATCGCATCGTCTTTGGGAACCCGCCCAAGTATCCTCCTGAACCCTGAGTGGGCCGCCAACAGGGACTAGAATTCGAAAGAAACCTTTTGCAACGGCAATGGTGACAGTCCCTCTGATTTCAGCCCTGGACATTGACTATCGGCCTCTCCAGGAGTTGTTAGCGGCGGGAGCCTGGCTGGAAGCCGATCGGCTGAGCCTGCAATTGCTGTGCCGGGCAGCGGGAGAGGGGGCGGCGCGGCGGGGCTGGCTGTACTTTTCCGAAGTGAGCCGGATCCCAGCAGAGGATCTGCGCACCATCGATCGCCTGTGGCGGGCGGCCTCCGGGGATCGCTTCGGCTACTCGGTGCAGCGGCAGCTCTGGCTGGGGGTGAATCGCAACTGGGAGCGCCTCTGGCCGCTGATTGGCTGGAAACAAGGCTACCACTGGACCCGCTACCCCGACGAGTTCACCTGGGATCTGTCTGCCCCCAAAGGTCACCTGCCCCTTTCCAACCAACTGCGGGGGGTGCGGGTTCTGGAAGAACTGCTCACCCACAGGGCTTGGGAAGACTTGTCCGGCTGAGCGTCTGTTGCAATCTTGTTATCTGATGGATCTGATGGGATGAGACCGTGGCTGAACAACTGCAACTGACTCAGTTTCCCCACCTGCCCGGCGATCTGGCCCAAGCCTGCGAGCAGGCCATCCAGGCCACACGCCTGGCTATCCAGGCGGGGTATCGCCGCCTGCTCATCGAGATCCTCGCTCCCGACATCAAGCCGGAAGTCTTAGCCCGTCCGTTCTTGGAGCTGCTGCCGCCACCGGCTTTGGTGTTGTTCAGCGATGCCGGCGGAGCAGCCCTGGCCCAGCGGGAGTGGGGATCCCTTCCCGACGGGATGCAACTGCAAAGCCTGACTGCCCGCACGCAGCCTACACCAGACCAGAGCGTCCTGTTTGTAATGCCAGCAGTCTACAGCCTGGATCAGGTGGAGCGGGTCTGCCAGGTGGTGAGCGGCGGCGATCCTTCTGGGCTGGCTGCCAAAGGCCGGGATCCCAAGCCCGTCGTTCTCCTCAACCCACAACTTCAGGATGCCGCCGCAGTGGGGGTGGGGCTGGCCGGGCGCCGGCTGCGGCAACGCTTCCTGAGCACCTTTGAGACCAGTTACTACCTGCGCTCGCTGCTGGAAGGAGCCCTGTTTCGCGCCTACCCGGATCCCTGGAGCCTGTGGCAGCAGGAAGAGCCCGGCCTCTACAGCGTCCTCCAGACCTTTAGGGCTCGACCCAGCGGCGAAGAAGTGGCCGAGCTGTTTAGGGCCACCCGGAGAGGGGATCCCTGGTGGAGCTGGCGGCGCTGGCTGGGCGGGATCCCCTGATCGACCCGCAGCTTCAACGTAAGGCGCGGGATTCCCCACTGTCTATACGGTGGGGAGGGATAGCGCCTCCTGACTGATTCCGGGTGTGTTGCGTCGACGTCGCCACCCCGCCTATCGTTCCGGTGCTAGACTGACTGTGGTGACGACCGAGCCACAAGGGTGACTGAGACTATACGGGTAGTCAGGCGGCAGACCTTTCGGCTGTACCCCAACAAAACCCAAGAGCGGGCTTTGTTGTCTGCCCGCCGTTTGCACTGTTACCTCTACAACGCTTGTGTTGCTCATCGACGTTATGAGTATCGGCGCAATCGTCGGACGGTTACTTACCTCGAGCAGCAGAATCTTCTGCCAGAGTTCAAGAAAGCAT
>NZ_JANSJA010000143.1:0-886 GCF_047462335.1 Synechococcus sp. H60.1 | reverse complement strand
GGAAGATCGAAACAAGCGGCCAACCTGCGTTCCCCCTTAGAGAGTTGACAAGTGAATGATCCAATCTGCCCAACCATGAGGAAACAACAAGTATTGCAATTGCTCAGCGAGCAATTTGCCGAAATTCAAAAGCAATTTGGTGTGCAGCGACTGGCCCTGTTTGGCTCAACCGCTCGTGGCGAGGATCAAGCCGGCAGCGACATCGATATCCTAGTTGAATTTATTGGTAAAGCCGACTCCAAGCGTTACTTCGGTCTGCTCTTCTACTTGGAAGACAAACTTGGATGCCCCCTAGACCTTGTGACCGACAAGGCTCTACGCCCCGAACTCCGTCCATTGATAGAAAAAGAAGCAATCTATGTCCCGTGAATGGCGTTTCTACCTAGATGATATGATTGAATTTGCCAAGCGAGTCCTTGAATACACAGAGGGGTACACTCAAGAAGACTTTGAACAGGATCGCCGAACCTATGATGCGACCCTGAGAAACATCGAGTTGATTGGTGAGGCAGCCACTCACATTCCTGCAGAAGTCCGTAACCAGAACGAAAATATTCCTTGGCGACAACTCATTGCCACTCGTAACCGTATCATTCATGCTTATCTTGCTCTAGACAACGACGTTTTGTGGAGTATCATCCAAAGTGATATGCCCCAACTGCTTGACAATTTACAGAAACTAAAGCGTAGTCTCTCCGATTCTCCCTGCTAACCCTAACTTCAGGAGCAACGCCGCCGTTTTCATCCAGTTGGAAACCCCCTCTGACGGGATCCCCTCTGGCCAGACTACGGTTCGTTACGTCGTCATTGCTACGCAACACTGTCGCGAACGCGCCGCTCTAACTCCCCTCTCCCTTTGGGAGAGGGGTTGGGGGTGAGGGCGCCT
>NZ_JANSJA010000142.1:0-9465 GCF_047462335.1 Synechococcus sp. H60.1 | reverse complement strand
CCCTGGACTAACTCAAAAAACTTGCTGTCTGCGCTTGTAACAACGATAGTTGAGTTCATGACTTTCGCATCTCCTCTCTTTTCAAGAGTCCACTCCTAAGCTCTGCGCAGATAGCAGAGGGATCCTCTTTGACCAGCTATGATCTCCCCCTGCCAGATCATGTGAGAAGGATCCAGCATCTGGTCAATCTGCTTGCGGTTCTGCTCCGAGCCAAACTCCACATAGATGACCTTGACGTCTTTGAGCCATGGCTCCAAACTAGCCAACACCTCTACCCCTTGTCCACCTATAGCCACCCTGAGCACATCGATGCGCTGCAGACCTAGCTCCTGCAGGGTTGCCTTGGCTTCCCGAAAGACCAACACCTGCTCCACTCCCCACTCTGTTTGAGAGTCTTCTGGCCAGAGACGACGAGTCTTGAGGCTATTCTGCTCTGCTAGGCCCACTGGATGCACATGGCAGTTGCCCAAACTCAGAGCATTCTGCTGCAGCAGGTGTAAGGCCAAGGGATCCACCTCAAAACAGTGAATGGCCGCCTGCGGATGAAATGTTCGGAAGCAGGCGCTCGCTACCCCTACTCCGGCTCCGACATCCACCACCACCTTAACCTCTGGAAGTAAGGAAGCAGTTGGCTCGTAAAGCCGGCTGAGGTTGGCGACTGTCTCCTCATACTCAACGCCTTCGTACCCTCGTAGCCAGGCTGACGGAGCAGAACTGTCCTTTTGGATTAAGTCAATGAGAAAAGTTTCTGTGATTCTTTCTGCATTGGCAAAGACGAGCTGATGATCTTCTCCTAAGACAAAGGCAAAGTTGGCTTTGAGGGGCTGCTTCAGTCTCTGGAGATCCTCAACCGTGCACACAGCCACATCAAACACTGGCCAGCTTGCTGGTTCTCCTGTTAGCTCATGCACCCGCTCAGCCACGCCCCTCTGCTGCAAGAGAGCACAGGGATCCACAAAGCTCCCTTCCCCATACAGCTCCAGCCGCGGCAAGTCCAGCAAATCAGCAGCAATCACCCCAGGACAGCCGCGGCTGAGAAACACCTTGAGCCGCTCTTGCACCCGATGCAGCTCTTGCACAGGCTCATACACAGCCAGGCGGGTGTCTATCAGGTGAGAGTTAGCCGTGCTGACAAAGTGACGCACCTCGAAACGAGGCGAGTAGCGGAAGGGTTCGGGCAGCTCTCCGCCAAACACCCAGTCCAGCAGATTCTGGATGCGGTGGCGGGGGTGCCACTGTTTGTCGAAGGCTTGGTAGGCACGGCGGGCAATCTCGATGGCTTCTTGTGGATGGTCGAGGTAGTAGCGAACCTTTTCCAAAAGTTCGTCTTCGGAGTCGTAGGTGTCGCAGTAGGTTCCTGGCACCAGCAGCTCGTTGAAGCCCGAGGCAAAAGAAAGACGGTCTGTCAACAAAAAGCCACCTGCTGAGATCACTTCCAGGTTGCGGAGATTGAGATCCGCATTTTGGCTACAGTTAAACGAAATCAGCGAGTTGGCAAAGCGTTCGGCTGCTTCTATGCGATTGGCAGCTTTGATGAGGATAGGCAAACCCGCTTCCTTCAAAGCCTGCACAAGTCGGGAGCGTCTGGGGTGCCGAGAGCCTTGCTGGCCAATGAAGACAATTTGGTTTTCTCTCGCTTCTACCCACTCGTGGGTGGATAGGGCGCATGGAGATAAGGGGCAGCCAGGCCAGGTTTTCCAAGCCTGCTGCAGCAAACCAGTGCAGGTGCTGGCGGTTGTAGGCGGTGGCCACGTAGTCAAAGCCTTCGGTAGCCCAGTAGGCTAGGAGGTGATTAATGGGGAACTCCCAATGGTGAGTATCGCCAGCCAGTAAGACGGTTGGGCAGCTAAACTTTTTGGTGTTGAAAGGATTACTGGAGTCGAAGCTAGAAGTCCAAACAGCAACTAAGTCAAACTCCTTATCTGCAATCTGCTCAGATTGCTGTACAAAGTCGTAGAGGTCATAATCTCCTTCTGGGCACTCCACTAGGCCGCCGGTGAAGTTGACAAAGCCTAACCCAAATCCCTTTGCTCTTGCCTTGGGACAGAGGGTTACCTGCCGGTCTGAAAGCAGAGGGGGCGGGATGTAGTCGGGTGGAGCTGGCCAGTTGAGAAGAATACGCGGAGCTGCGGCCTTGGTACCCTTCATTTTTTGATTCTTCGCTCGGGCAGTCCGTAGGAGCTTAGCAGTCCTAGGTTTATGAAACGGTTATAAAGCCAGCTCTACTCCTCAGGGATCCGTCAAAGCCCTTGTTTAGGCCGCCCCTGCAGCTTTCTAGAGCTGGATCGATAACTGGCAACCCTAGCTTGCCCTGGAAGTCAGGCTAAAGAAGAAGGGATCCCTTGACCCTCTATTGGGATAGGCCATGGGCAGCCCCGCCGTTGATAGACCGGATTTGGCTGGCCTACCTACCCAAGCGGCCACCTGCCGAGGTCAAGTAGGAGCAGCGACGGGCAGAGCACCTGGCACAAAAGCTGCGGGAACTAGGGGTGAATCCGGGTACATTAGGCTAGAGAGAACGGAACGCCAGGGATCCCTTCCATGCAGTGCCAAGACCTTACTCAGGAGCTTGCTTCCGACCTGGAGCAAGTCGGGAGTCTCGCTCAGCTATTGGACTGGGCTCTAGGTCGCATGCCTGAACAGCAGATCTTTTGTCAGATCGGCTGGGAAGACTCAGGAGCTGGGCTAGAGGCAATGCTTCGCCATCCTGAAAAACTAGCAGTAATTCTACGGGATCCGCTCCAGAATTCTTCTAAAAAATTGCCCAGCGCGGAAGATCTCCAAGCCCAGATCCTTCGGCTAGGGTTAGAAGAACGGGTTCTGCTGCTAGAAGGATCCATCCCCGCTCTTCTGGCAGATTTGGGGGAAGGGTTTCCCGATGCCCGAATTGGCGTTTGCTTCTGGGCGGAGCTTGTTGACTATCGCACCCATTTGCTCCAGTCCCTGCTTCTGCGGGATTACCTGGCTGAGCCGGCCCTGTACTTGGTCGATCACTGCCGCTACGGATCCCTTGCCCAATCGACCTTAGATTTGATGGGGGTGGATCCCGCTTTTCATCTGCAAAAAGCTTTTCCCAAGCTCAGCCAAGGGATCCATCTCTTGAGCTGGGATCCCCAACACAGAGCTTTAACTGAGCAAGATTTGGCTTACATCCGGGAACTCGGCCCAGGGTTGTTGCTGAATGCCAACCCAGTATCCCTCACGTTTTCTCAGCCAGATCCGCCGGAGCAGCCCCGGTTCTATCCTTGTAAGTACGTTAAGCTAGATAACTTCCTACCAGCTGAAGTCAACCAGGCCATCTTGCAGCATGCCATTGCTCACCAAGATAAGTTTATCCCTGCGAGAAGCTATAGCCAAAGCAACACTGAGGCTGACTCTCTCAAGTTTCGGCGCTCCCTAAGGCTAGATTTGGCTTACTTTCAGGAGTATGGATCCCTGCTGAGGGAGAAGATTGCTAGGGTTGCTCCTCAAATCTTTGTGGAGCTAGGCATCGAGAACTTCGATATCCAAATCTTCGAGATGGAGATGATTGCTAGCTATGATGGCTGCTACTTTACTCCCCATACCGATAATTCCTATCCCCAGACAGCCTTTCGTCAGGTAAGCTGTGTGTACTACTTTCACAAAGAGCCCAAGCCCTACCGAGGGGGTGAGCTGCGTATTTACGATACTCAAAGGCAGAAGCCCCATCCGCCAATTCTCCATGGAACCTATGATGAGGTGATTCCAACTAACAACAGCATCGTCTTCTTCCCTAGCAGTTGCCTGCACGAAATCCTGCCTGTGTTTAGTCCCAGTCAAGCCCTTGCCGATAGCCGCTTCACCATCAACACTTGGTTAGGAACCAAGCAACTTGCCTAAAGGCTCGAATTCAATATGGCCAAAGTCTGTATTGTTACCACCTCGCCATCGGGATCGCCCACATCTATATCTTCTTTGACGATCCGGAGGATCCTGCTGCTCAGATAGCGCTTAGATTCTCCGACGTAACAGCTATTCCCAATGACGAAGCTTTGCAAGTCCAGCAAGCGCTAGGCAATATCCTCTATGCAAAATATGGCCCTCATGTCAGCTACGAGGTCATGGCCCGCCAGATTTTAAATGTGGAAACTGCTATACAGATTGCCCTTGAGCAAGGCATGGATTGGATCATTCACATTGATGGAGATGAGCTCTTCTACCTCGGCGAGGCACTTACCTTGGATTGGTTTGACCAGCTAGGTAGCGACATACTTCAGGTTCGCTTCTTAAACTACGAGGCAGCCCCCGAAAAGTTTGAGATTGAAGATTACTTTCGCGAAGTTACTCTGTTCAAGCAAAACCCTGCTGTTTTAGATCCCAACTTTTATATTAAGTTTGAGAGTATCTCTGGCAAGGGCCAATACTTTTTAGCCTATCAAAATGGGAAATCAGCAGCTCGGATTTATCCTAATCTTTTGCCCAACAGCGTACATAGTTTTGACATTCCAGAGGAGCATACCCTAGTCACCTCATCTCCCGCTGTTTTGCACTACTTGAATTGCGGCTTCCAGAACTACTACAAGAAGTACGCTCAACTGGGAAACTTTCCCGACTACTGGTGGCGCTCAAAGTCTAATCCCATTCGAGTTCCCTTCCACTTGGCCTCAAGGGATGCATACTGTTCAGGAGATGTCAACCAAATGGTGGCTCTTTACCAAAAGTTTGTACTCTACAGCAACTCTATGATTAACCAGAGCTTGATAGAAGAGGGTATCCTCACCCGCATCTGCTATCCTTCCCAGTTGCTAGCGACTGTGCTTGCCCCCTGAAAATCTCAGGTTGTCTCAGAGGACTAAAAAAAGCTCCCCAAAGGGAGCCAAGCAAACAGTGGAACCTGCAGAAACTATTGAAACACGTTGCAGCTCTTGCCTACAAAAGTGTCGAGAGCAGCTACAGCTGCCTCCTCATCTCCTAGGCCAATGGTGCATTGAATGCGGCTACCCGAGGAAGTGACATATGCTGTTGCACTTGAAAGCGCAGTCGTGTCCCAACGGACGCCCTGCCGGTCGCTATTACTTGCCACTGGTGTTTGGTAGTTAGGTGCACTCCAGGGGTCGTTCAGGTATTTGCCCTGGTTAGGCCCAGGAGCTTGGATCCTAGAGTAGGCATCCGGGTAAATACTGGTGTCCAGCCGATAGACTTCAGAAGCCCGCCCTACTGCAGTGAGAGCAGCTTGAGCCTCGGCCGTGCGGGAGCGGCGCACTTGGTTCAGGAATTGAGGGATCGCCACCGCGGACAGCACGCCCACAATCACGATCACCACCAGCAGTTCGATCAGGGTGAAGCCCTTGGCTTGGGAGAGAAGTTGCTGAGCCAGCTTGGCCCGCAACAGAGACTGACGAGACTTCGCGCTCATGGTCCTCGATCCTCAGTTACTAGAGAGTTACTTGGGCAGGTTACCTGCCAGTCTTAACCTACCCAGCCTGAGGGCCATTCATAACAGCCTGTCCCCAAGCAAAATTGCGGATCTTTGGGGGGGTGGCTCCAGAAAGGTTCCGTAGTCATGGCAGATTAAGACCAGCGCTCTCCTTTCGGCCCATGAACCTCGCCCTACAAGCTCGGATCCTGGAAGGCAAGCAACTGCTGCAGCAATCGCCGGCTGTCTTTGCAGAATGGCTGGCGGCTTTCTACCCACAGCAAGATCCAGAGGCATGGCGAGAGTTCTTGTGGGGACTCTTTGACCTTGGGGTGCCTTCGCCGTCTGGAGAAGCTTTCCCAGCTGACCGGGTAGCGACTACCCTTGCGGCGCTGGAGCAAGTTTTGATTTCGGGCCGCCTAGACCTTGCCTACCAGGTCTACACGTCGCTGGTCAAGGCCGGGATCCTGCCATCGGAGAAGGTGATAGAGCTATTGCTGTCTTTGGCAGGCCGTCTGGAAAATACGCCCACCCGGGATCCCCAGCAGCGTTTGCGGATCTGCCTGAAGCTGCGGGAGATGGCTTTTGAGTTGGATCCACACCAGCGGGATAACACCCAAGTTCTGCTGTTGCGGGCCTTGCAAGCTCAAGACGAGCTGGCCGTCGGCTTCTACGGGCAGGCCCTGGTGGAGCATTTGGCCAGTCTGGGAGATGAGGAGACCATAGACATTACCCAGGAGTCGCTCCTAACCGAACTCCTTATTCGGCTATGGGATGACGGCTACCTGGATCTGTTTTTCGAAGTGGCCACAGCTCTACAAGCTCATCTCCTAGAGAGTCAGAAATCCGGCTTTGCCGCTCTCCTAGCTCAGCTAGCCCAGGCGGCAGCTCCGGAGCAAGCCAAGCGCTATCAAGGTTTGTGGACAATAGAAGACTTGATCGGCGACTTCTTTCAGAGGGCAGCTCGTGCCCTCTTTGGAGACTCTACTAGCGACGCTTATTCCATCTTGGGAGAAGCGCTTCTTGCGGCAGCCGCAAGCCCCCAGGCAGAGGAAAACTTCTCGCTGTGCCTATCTCTTCTCTCAGAATCTTTGGAAAAGCTGATCCACGCTGCTCGGCCAGACAGGGTGAGCTTTGTCATTCAGAAAATTATGGATTTACTCACCTCAAGTTCTATTGACCTAGAGTCTCTAAAAGTAAATGAAGAAAATATGCTTGAGAGCTTAACCGTCGCCAAAGCTATTCTCTTTCGAGTCTGCTTTTGTTGGAGCTATCTAACAGATGATCGATCTCTAATTCGTCGTTACCAGCAGCTTGCTGGCAGGATTTTTAACGATTGCCTCAGCCTCATGGCCTCCCAGCGCGATTTCCTGTGGTCAGAGTATTGGAAAAGAAATCAGCAAGATTACCAAACAGTCAGTGGAGAAAGCCGTAAACTTCGAGTTGGTTTCCTGGGCAGCTGTTTTCAGCGACACTCAGTAGGCTTCCTCAGCGAAGCCATTTTGAGAAACTTATCCCGTGATGTATTGGATATTTGTTACTACTACTACCAGGGCTGGAAAACCGAGGAAATGGCCAGCCGCGACAACATGTATCGGAAGTTTCGATCCCAGGAGAGCCTTCATTTTCGCTTCTTCTCTGAAGGAGTTAGTGCTCCTCAAGTGGCCGCCCAAGCTCGCGAGGATCATATCGATATCATGGTTTTCATGGACTCTATCACCAGCCACGACGCCAATATCGTAGCAGCTCTGCGGGCTGCCCCTATCCAAATTGGCTGGCTAGGGGGAGATGCTGTCGGCTTGCCTGAGTTTGATTACTTCTTTGCTGATCCTTATATTCTTCCCGAAGATGCGCAGGCTGATTACCACGAAGAAATTATCCGCCTACCAAGCTATTGTGCAGTTGACCATCTGGACGTTATCCCGGCCGATGAGGTGGACTTCAAAAGTAAGTTAAGAATAGGCCCAAGAGATGTTGTTCTCCTTACTGCGGCCAATGCCTACAAGCGAACTGACGACTGTATCAATGCTCATTTGCAAATTCTAAAAGCCATTCCCAACGGAATTCTCATTGTCAAAGGCTCAGGGGAAATTGCCACAGTGGTTAGACGCTACCAAGAGAAGTCTAAAGAGCTAGGCGTCTTAGACCGTGTCCGCTTTCTGGCCAAAGCTGGGAGTGTGGAAGAGCATCGTGGCCAACTGGGTTTAGTTGACTTAGTTCTAGACACTTTCCCTTACACAGGTGCAACCCACACCATGGAAGCCCTTTATATGGGTGTGCCAGTTCTTACCCTGGTAGGCCGCCATTACTATGGCCGCATGAGCTACAGTCTGCTGAAAAATATCGGTCTAGAAGAGTGCATCACCTGGTCGGTAGAAGAGTTTATCCAACGTGGGATCCAACTGGGCAACAATCCGGAGCAACTCAACCGAATTAAAAAGCAAATCAAAGATTCTCGCCGCTGGTCGATAATTTGGGATCCGCGTGAGCATGCCCGCAGCATGGAAGCTGCCTTCTTCCACATTCTGGAAGGCAAACCTCATGAGACCTATGTCTTTCACCCCAACGACTTGTACTCCAGCCCAGACGAATGGAATCAAGCGGGGATCCAGCTCATTCGTTCCCTAGGCGCCGATGCTTCCGTTGCAACGCGCCAATCCACCTGGGAAGAAGCGCTGTCTCTCTGGCGAAGGGGCTTGGCAAGGGATCCCTATCATGTCCCCTGTTGGCTAAACCGAATCCATGCCCTATTGGTATTGGGAGATCGTTCTCGCGCTTTTGAGGATGCCTATGCTCTACTGGAGTTTTTGTGTACGGAAGCCCAGGATCTGCAACCTTCCCAGTTGACAGATGTTCCCATTTGGGTTCAAAGCGAAGGTTTTTCGGATCCCGCTGCTTCTACAAAACATACCTACCTATACTATTTAGCTAAGTGGATGGCCGCCCACATTGGGGTTGTATATAGCCCAGGAGCCATGAGGTTTTGGAACCTGACTTATTCTATAAACCCAGATGACACACAGGCAGCCTTGGCGGTGGGAGTTGAGCTCCTCTCGCAGAGAAAGATAGAAGGACTAGTGCCAATCAACCGCGTGCTCAGTCTCGATCCAAACCATCAACTAGCAGGTCTAGTCAAGCAAATTGCGATGTGGGAAGTTGTACACCAAGTGCGCACATCTTCTTTGCCTGGCCAGCCGGATCTTTATCTCGACTACGAAAATTGTAGGCTTTCACTAGAACCTTCATTCTCAAGTATCGTGACCCGAGTCCTACTTACCCAAGGGGAGTGGTTTGAGGAAGAAGTGGATTTCTGCCGTCACTTCCTAAAAGCAGGCATGAATGTTATTGATGTGGGCGCTAATGTTGGGGTGTACACTTTTCTTGCTGCACGCCGAGTCGGCCCGGCAGGCAGTGTGATTGCAGTTGAGCCGACACCTTCCTGCATTCAACACCTGCAAAAGACAATCAGTGCTAACTCCCTAGACAATATTGTTTCCCTTGTTGAGTCTGCTGCTGGAGACCATGAGGGTACCGTCCAATTTCAGGAAGAAAGGGCTACCGTATTTAACTCCATCAGTGCTTCAGGGCCAGTGTCAGAACAAAGATCAAGAGATGAAAAAGTAGTAAGTCTTACTACTTTGGATTCTATCTGGCGCTCGCAGGGAAAGTCGCAAGTTGATCTCATCAAGATCGACGCAGAAGGCGCCGAAGAGCAGGTCATATCCGGTGCGCTAGAGTTGGTTGCTGCCACCCAGCCTATTGTTATTTTTGAGAATATCAGCGGTTCTAAAGTTACGGGATCTGCTACCGCGAAGATCCTGGAGTCGCTAGGATATGGGTTTTATACCTACAACCGTTTCCTGAATAAACTCACCAAAGTTAAGCCCCAGCAATATCCAGTTTCCGCCTTAAATATCATCGCAATCCACCCCTCAAGCTTGGAAAAAGTGGCAGATATGATACCAGCCTAGACTTACCAAATTCCTTGAAGAAGCAAGCCTTGAGCAAAATTAACTAACCCGAAGAACGCAGCGACTCCATCAACTGCTGGGGCGTCATCTGCTCGTAGGGCTCGAAGGGCTGGTGGA
>NZ_JANSJA010000141.1:0-9506 GCF_047462335.1 Synechococcus sp. H60.1 | reverse complement strand
TGCTGTCAAGCGGGTGAGGAAACCCCACCCGCCTACGCGGTGGGGTAGTTCATTAGGTTATAGTCGCTTCTGGGATGCCAAGGATCCCAGCAGGCGCTGCGATTTTGGGTCTAAGGAGTCATTCCCTCACCCCCAGCCCCTCTCCTAGAAGGAGAGGGAAGGAAGAGCTTTGCGGCACTGGCACCAATTAGGCGATACCCGTTCGCTTCTGGGCTTCCTTACGAGAGACGGCCACATGGCGCAGGCCGGCGCGGATCAGCTCCTGCTCGATGAGGGTGAAGAACCGCTGCCGATCGCCTCCTCTCACTACAGCCAGATGATGGGCTTCGGCCAGGGCGATGGGGTAGCCAAAGCCCTTTTGCACCTGGCTCAGCACCCCTGCCAAGGCCTGCTGCAGCAGCTCTGGATCCTGGGCCACCCAGGCGGGAAACTCTAGCCGGGCAATCTCCGGCAGGGATCCCTCGCCAGGGTTCGCGCCAACATTCAAGTAACAGCAGTGGATGTGATGTTCCCCAAAAGTCTCCAGGACGCTGGCGCCACTGCGCCAGAGGGGGCTGCGCTCTCCCGGCTGCAGTAGGGATCCCCAAAAAACGCGATCTGCCAGGGGGGCAAAGGGCTGGCAGGGGGGAGTTTTCTCGCCGGCGCAGTAGCGATAGCAGTCGCAGCCCAGGTAGGGGCACAGCCCCAGGCGCAAGTAGTTAAGGGTTTCGCTGCTGCGGGAAGCGCTGATGTAGCCCACCAGGGGGATGCGGGCCGCCCGCAACTGCTCCAGGGTCGCCAGGATGGGATCCAGCCAGGGACGTTGGGTTGATCTAGGCAGCGACTCCAGTCCCCAGGGGATCAGGGATCCATCCAGCAGCGCCAGCGTGAGGCGACGGCAGGACAGCGACAGGGCCAACTGGGCCAGCTCCTCCAACTCTGCCTGGGAGCGCCGCAAAGCCAGCACCTCTTCGGCGTCCAAAGCAATCTCCGCCCCCTCACCGCGATCTCCTTCCTCTCGGCGGGGTTGGCGGCGAAGACGGCGCGGGGCCGCTCCTGGAAGGGAGTTGGATCGGTTCGGTTGAGCAAAGGGCTCCTGCCCGTAGATCAGCAGGGGCTGGCTGTCCAGCAGCGGCCACTCTTGCGTGCCGTAGTGGAGGGCTACCCGCCCAATGTTGATGAGCGAGCAGTAGGCGATCTCGTGGTGGCTGGGCAGGATCTGGGAGCCGTCGGTGGCCACCACCGTGTGCGGCCCCTGCAAAGGTTCCACTTTGGGCAGGGATCCCCAGGTTTCCGGCGGCTCGGCGGGACTGGCGCAGGTAAAGGCGAGATGGGATCCCCACTCCGCCCAGCGGGACTGCCAGGCTTGGGGTTCTCGCTGCAGGCGGGCAAACTCCTGCAAGGCCAGGCGCAGACGCTCTTGGTTGGCCTTCGACTCCTGCTGCAGGTGGCGGGCGAAGGCGGGAATCTGCTCGCTCAGTTTAACAAGATCCAGCATAGGCGGCTGGCCCACCCCTGCCGGCAGCTAGGGGCTCCACTTCAGAGGGATCCCTCTTGCCCTCGCTCGCGGGGTATGGGGTGGCAGCGGTAGCTGCGCCCAGCTCCTCTAGCGGAAACTCCCCATAGACCTCGCTGCTGTTGTTGGGGCTTTCCTGCAGGCGGATCCGATGCAGTTGCACCCCCAGCTTCCGCAGGGGCAGAGTCAGCAGCCGCTGGATGTAGAGGGCAATGTTTTCCGCAGTGGGCACCACCTGGGCAAAGTAGGGGATGTCCTTGTTTAGGAAGGTGTGATCTAGGGGTTTGACCACCTGCTCCTCAATCACCCGCTGCAAAGCTGCCAAGTCCACGATCATCCCCGTGCGCGGGTCGATGGATCCCTTGACGGTGATCTCCAGGCCATAGTTGTGGCCGTGGCCGTGGGGACGGGCGCAGAGGCCATAGATGGCGGTGTTCTCTTCCAGACTGAGGTGATCCAAGGCCAAGCGGTGGGCGGCGCTAAAGTGGGTGGCAACGGTCAAATAGGCTTGCATGGCTTCTCCTCGGTATTCGGCCCAAAACTCAGGATCTTCATAGAGGCGCACGCTGGTCAGGGGCAGAGCATCGGCCAGGCGCTGCCAAATGGTGTAGGCGATGAACTCGGTGGTGGGCAGGGTTTGGGCAAACTCTGGCCAAGCTTCGTTGAGGTAGGCAAAGTTCAGCTCCTGAATCACCCGCTCCTGAAGCACCCGCTTCACCTGTGAGAGGTTAAGCACCATGCCGTACTCGTCCACCTCTCCCGTCAAGCCCACCTCCAGCACGTAGTTGTGGCCGTGGCCGGGGAAGCGGGCGTGGGGGCCAAAGCGGGCCAGGTTCTCGGCTTCAGAGAGCTCCGGCAGCCAGTAGCGGTGGCTGGCGGCAAAATGGGCACGGCGGTAGATGGTACAGGTTCTGGACATGAAGGCTATGAATGAATGAAAACATCTGTAAAGGGATCCCCCCTTCAGCATAAACCCCAAACCGGCACTGCCCCCACAGCGAGGGATCCCTGCGGCTGTCTCAACGCACCTTCCCCCTGAACCCAAAGCGCCTTGGGATGGATGGCCAAAATCTCGTCCTGATGGGGCCAGGAGTGTGTCAACCTGGTAAAGGTAAGGAAGTCTTTGGGTCTCAGGGATCAACGGGCGAGGGAGCGGCTGTGGTCTATCGGGTTGGGCTACTGGGGCTGGGTACTGTCGGCACGGGCGTGGTAGAGATTTTGCAACGCCCACCTCACCCCCTCTTGCAGGCTGTCGAGCTTGCGGCGGTAGGGGTGCGTTCCCTGGACAGGCCGCGGCGGGTATCCATCCCGCTTGAGCGCCTGACCACTGACCTAGAGCGGATTGTGTCGGATCCAGACATTGACGTGGTGATTGAGCTCATGGGCGGGCTGGAGCCGGCTCGCAGCCTCATCCTAAAGGCCATTGACCACGGCAAGCCAGTCATTACAGCCAACAAAGCGGTCATTGCCCGCTATGGCGAGGAGATCTTCCGCGCTGCTGCCCAGGCCAGGGTGGCCGTGCTGCTGGAGGCAGCCGTGGGGGGTGGGATCCCTGTCGTCCAGACTTTGCAGCAGTCGCTGCAGGCCAGCCGCATCCAGGCGGTCTGGGGCATCATCAACGGCACGACCAACTTCATCCTCAGCCAGATGGCCCAGGAGGGTAGCTCCTTTGCCGAAGCGCTGGCCCAAGCCCAAGCCCGCGGCTATGCGGAGGCGGATCCCAGCGCCGATGTGGAAGGATGGGATGCGGCGGACAAGATCGCCATTTTGGCTAGCCTGGCCTTTGGGGTGTCGGTGCCGCGGGAGGCCATCCCTTGCGAAGGGATCCGCAGCATCAGCCCCACCGACATCCGCTATGCCCGCGAGTGGGGCTACACCTTCAAGCTTTTGGCCATTGCCCAGAGGGCTGGTGTCCCAGGATCCGAAACGGCCTTGGATGTCCGCGTCCACCCCACCCTATTGCCGCTGACCCACCCGCTGGCTAATATCCACGGCGTGGACAACGCCGTCTGGGTACAAGGGGATCCCCTGGGCCAGGTGGTGCTCTCCGGGCCGGGGGCGGGACAGGGGCCGACGGCCAGTGCTGTCGTTGGGGATCTGCTCACCCTACTTGCCCACCTGCAGACAGGGGCCCATCTCCCCAATCCTCTCTGGGGATTGCCTGTTTCTCCTCCTGTTGCCTCCCTGCTGCCACTGGCGGAGGTGCAGTCGGAGTTTTACGTGCGAGTGCTGGCCCAGGATCGACCGGGGGTGATGGGAGCTATTGGCACCTGCTTTGGCCGGCACCAGGTTAGCCTGGAGAGCATTACCCAAAAAGAGTGCCACCAGGAGCTGGCGGAGATTGTTGTCCTCACCCACACCGTGCGCGAGGCTGACTGCCGGCAGGCGCTGGCCGAGATCCAGCAGCTTCCCCAGGTAGCCGGGATCCCCAGCCTGTTTCGCGTGCTGCGCTAATGGCGCCCCTCGTGTTGCCCGTGATGGAGGATAGACAGCTTGGCAGCGACCGCGGATCTTGCAACCCCTGAACTCCTCAGAGCCGAAGTGGTGGTCATTGGGGCGGGCATCAGCGGCCTGACGCTGGCTTGGCGCCTGCAGCAGGGTCTCTCTGGTAGGGGTGGCTCCGCTCAGGCCGTGCTCTTGGCCGAGGCCAGCTCTCGGGTGGGCGGCTGCATTTCCACCCAATCCAAAGACGGCTACCGCTGGGAGGAAGGCCCCAACAGCTTTACCCCTACGCCTGCCCTGCTCAACTTGATTGCCGAGGTGGGCCTGGCCGACCAACTGGTGCTGGCCGATGCCCAGCTGCCCCGCTACATCTACTGGGAAGGAGAGCTGCTGCCAGTGCCGCTGAGCCCCACGGCGGCTCTGGGCTCACGGCTGCTCAGTGTGGGTGGTAAGCTGCGGGCTCTGCAGGGCCTGTTGGGGTTTGTCCCTCCGCCGCCGGGGCAGGAGGAGACGGTGCGGCAGTTTTTCCGGCGACAACTGGGATCCGAAGTGGTGGAGCGCCTGGTGGAGCCCTTCACCTCAGGGGTCTATGCCGGGGATCCGGATCAACTCAGCGCGGTGGCAGCTTTCCCTCGGGTAGCTGGCCTAGAGGAGCGCTACGGCAGTCTCTTTGCCGGCGCCCTGCAGGCTCTGCGCCAAAGACCCCAGCCTTTTCCCGCAGCCATCCAACCCCCGCCCAAACGCGGCCAACTGGGCAATCTGAGGCAGGGGCTGCAGCAGTTGCCAGAGGCCCTAGCCCAAAAGCTGGGCGACAGCCTGCGGCTGGGTTGGCAAGCGGTGCAGCTGAAGCGGGAGGGAGAGCTCTATGGGGTGGGCTTTGCAACCCCAGAGGGATCCCGCTGGGTGGCTGCTCGCCAGGTGGTGCTGGCTCTCCCCGCCTATGAGGCTGCCTTGCTGCTGCAGGAACTCAACCCCGAGGCCAGCCAGCTCTTGGCTGGGATCCCCTATCCGCCGGTGGCAGTGGTGGCTCTGGCCTATCCCCAAGCGGTTCTGCCGCAGCCGCTGCGGGGCTTTGGCCACCTCATCCCTCGCTCCCAGGGTCTACGCACCCTAGGCACTATCTGGGCCTCCTGTCTTTTCCCAGAGCGGGCTCCCCAGGGCTACCACAGCTTCCTCAGCTTCCTGGGCGGTGCTACCGATGCTGCCTTGGCCCGCCGGCAAGGGATCCCACCCATCACTGCTCTGTCCCCTGAGGAGCGAGCGCAAATTGTCCACGCCGAGCTCAGTCAGGTCCTGCTTACCCGCCGCGCCGAGCCCATCTACTTGGGCGAACGCCTGTGGCCCCGCGCCATTCCCCAGTACACCCTCGGTCACCGGCAGCGGATGGCCCAGTTGCAGGTCCACCTGGCCTCCCAGACGCCGGGGATCTGGGTGTGCGCCAACTACCTAGACGGTGTGGCCCTGGGCGACTGCGTGCGGCGGGCTGAGGCGCTGGCGCAGCAGCTTTTGTCCCAGGTCTAGTCCGATGGGTCGCCCCTACACCGTCCTGCTTTTGGTTCCCACCGGTATCGGTGCCCGGGTGGGCGGCTTTGCCGGCGATGCCCTGCCCGTGGCCCGCGCCTTGGCCGCAGCCGCGGATTGCGTCATCACCCACCCCAATGTCCTCAACGGCGCTACCCTCTTCTGGCCCCTGGGGAATGTGCTCTACGTGGAAGGATACGGCCTGGATCGCTTCTGTGCCGGGGAGTGGTTCCTCAGGCCAGTGCGGCAAAACCGCATCGGGGTGGTGCTGGATGCCGGGATCCCGGAGGATCTGCGCCAGCGCCATTTGCAGGTCATGCAAGCCGCTCAGGCCACGCTGGGGCTGGACATCGGCCCCTGGCGCTTGACTCCTCGACCCTTAGGCGTTGCCGTCAGCTTCTCCCCTGCCGGCGCCAGCCAGGGATCCCTAGCGGATGCCGAGGCGCTCCTGGAAGCCGCGCGTGCGCTGCTCTATGCAGGGGCCGAGGCCATTGCCGTGGTGGCCCGCTTCCCCGACGATCTTGACTTTAGCCAGTACGAGCAGGGGCAGGGGGTAGATCCCCTGGCGGGGGCCGAGGCCATCCTCAGCCACCTGGTGGTGCGGGAGCTGGGGATCCCGTGTGCCCATGCTCCGGCCCTCTACCCTGATCCCGACCCCAAGCTGGTTCACCCCCGCGCTGCCGCTGAAGAGGTGGGGTTTACCTTCCTGCCCTCGGTTTTGGCAGGGCTGAGCTACGCTCCCCAGTTTGTGAAAAGGGGGGATCCCCTGCAGACGGGCGACCTGACAGCCAAGCAGGTGGATAGCGTCATTGCCCCGGCCACCGCCTTTGGCGGCCCCGGCCTGCTTTACCTCGCCAGCCGCCCCCGCCCGCCCTTGTTTATTGCCGTCGAAGAAAACACCACCGTCATGCAGGTTCACCCGCGCCAGTTGGGGATCTCGCATGTGGCGGTTAGCTCCTACCTGGAGGCCATTGGCGTGGTGGTGGCCCACCGGGCTGGCGTGGCCCTCTCGTCGCTGCGGCTGTAGCCTCGGGCTAAGCCCAGTTCTGGCCCAGAAACGGCAACAGGCCAATCAGCAGCAGGCCCAGCGTGGCCAGCGACCCAACCAAAAAGGAGAGGGAGCGCCCCAGGGGAATGTCACCGATGTAGAAAAAGTTGTAAAACAGCCGTGCCAGCAGAAACACACCGCAGAGCAAGGCTACCCCTTCGTCGCCGCTAAGGCCAAACAGCCAGGGATCCGGGTGGGGGCCAGTAACATAGGCAATCAAGGCTGACGGCGCAAAGGTGCCCAGGGCCTCAAAGCCGTTGGCATGGGCCCAGGTAGCCCGCTGGCCGTAGGGAGGCAGCCGGTCGAACATAGCCCGCGGCGCATGGGGATCGTAGCCAACGCGGGCGCGGGCATAGCCGACCACGCCCATGGGCAGGTACACCAACAGGATGGCTGCAGCAATCGAGAACAGGGGGATGGCTTGCAGGGGGAGGTTGGGCAACATAGGCAAAACGCAGAGGAAAGAGGCGGCACCCGCACCTTCTCTAGGCTAGCCTCCCTAGGCGGGAATTGGCGCCGGGCTGCCTAGCAGGTAAGCCCCAACGGCTTCTAGGCTGGGCGGGTGCAGGAAAGGGAGGGTGACAATGGCCTGCTGGGGAAAGCGCTGGGGCAACTGGGCCAGGATGGCCTGGTGGCGGCGCCAAAGGGCTGCGCCAAAGGGGGTGGAGTCCTCCAGCCAAACCCGATTGAGAACGGCATAGGGATGGGGGATCCCCAGGGCATCCAACTCCGCCAAAAGACGCTCGGTTTCCGCCAGAACTGCCTGTTCGGGGTTGAAGACGGGGACAAAGCTAACAAACTGGGGATCCCGCAGCCGCCGCTGCAGCTGGCGCACCTGGGCTAGGAGATCCCGCAACCGCTGCGCCCATTCCGGCCGGCCCACCACGTCGCGGTACTTTAGCCACAGCTTCAGGGCCAGGCTCACCCAGCCTTCTAGGGCCTGCGGCATCTGCAAAAAGCGCAAGAGGTGGCCGGTGGGGGCGGTATCCACCACCACCAGGTTGAACTGGCCGCTGGCTTCTTGTTCCAGCACCGTCAGCAGGGCCATCACCTCGTCTAGACCGGGAGGGGGCATCTGCAAAAGCTGCCGCCAAGCCTGGGGGTCGTACTGGACTTCCACCCCTGCCGTCCCCTCGCCTGCCAAAATGGCCGCCACCTCCTCCAGGTAGTCTTGGCGGAAGCGCTCCAGCACTGCCGCCGCCTCGATCTCCTGGCCCAGCAGGTTGGGCAAGAGCGGCAGCGGCTCCTGACCCAGCTTTGTCTGAAACAGATCCCCCAGCGAGTGGGCCGGGTCGATGGAGACCAGTAAGAGCCGCTGGTCGGGATGGCGCTGGGCCAGGTTCCAGGCCAGGGCCCCGGCCACCGTGGTCTTGCCCACCCCACCCTTGCCCCCCACCAGCACAAGGCGGATCCCTTGGGCCAAAAAATCTGGCAGGGCCACCCTTGGGGGGGAGGGGATCCCGCCGACAGGCTCCCCTGGGCTAGGGGGGATCTCTTCCAACTGCGGCAGCACCTCTGGCAAGGGGCGAAGCTGTTGCACCAGCTTGTCCAGGGCCGTCGGCCCAATCGGCTCCTCCAGTTGATAGGGACAAACCCAGATGGGATAGCCAGGCAGCTCCTCTTGGAGTGTTTTTAGCCAGCGCCACTGCTCCTGCTGGCGGGCTAGGTAAAGAGGCGAGGGGCGGCTGGGGGTTGCTTCCGCTTTTTCCCCTGCGGCCGCCACCGTCCCTAGCAACACCTGGTTGACCAGAAGACCCCCCACAGGCACACGGCGGCTTTGCAGTTGTTGACAGAAGCGGCGGGTCTCCGCCACGCTCAACGGCTCCGGGATCAGCACCAGCCAAGCAGAGGTGCTCTCCGGGTCGGTGAGGCGGGCTTTGCCTCCCTCCAGCTCACTTTGTAGCCGGGTCAAAAAGGCATCGGCCTCATCCGGGCAATAGGTGCCCGTCAGGGATTGGACAACCTCGCGGTGCTTGGCCTGGAAGGTGGCAAACACCGCCAGCAGATTATCCAAAAAGTCGGGCAACTCCAACAGCCGCAGGGTGTGGCCGGTGGGGGCCGTGTCCAGGATGACTGTGTCCACCTCTTGGCCTGCCAGCAGGCGGTTGACCTCGAGGATGGCCATCAGCTCGTCCACCCCCGGCCAGTCCAGATCCCAAAGGGGCAACAGATCCTCTCGCCCCAGCCAACTGCCCCGCTCGGCAATCAGCTCCAGAGCCGGGCCGTAGGTCTGCTTGAAAGACTGCAGCAGCACCTCGGCCTGGAGGGCCCGCACCTGCAAGTTGGGCCGTTCGCGCAAGCGGTGCGGAGCACTTTCCGGCAGGGGTTGGGGGGTGTCGGCCACCGGGATCCCCAGCACATCCCCCAGGGAGTGGGCTGGATCGGTGGATAGCAACAGCAAACGGCGCTCTGGTTGCCTCTGGGCTAGGTGACGGGCCAGGGCACAGGCCAGGGTGGTCTTGCCCACACCCCCCTTGCCGCTCAACAGCAGCAAGCGGCAGGAAGCCGATCGCGTCAGCGGGACGTAGTCCACGAGCCGGTCAAAGGGGGAGTTGTCGAGCTGAGCGGGCTGCAAAGGGATCCCTCGCGCGCAGGTCACCCCTATTCTGGCCTGGATCTCCCTTGGGGATACCCCAGCCCGCCGAGGTTGGCTTTCGCCAACTCCAGTCGGCGGCGTCCTCTGTCCCAGGCCAGCAGCGCGTGGATCCCAAGCCAAAAGCCCGTCCACAGCCAGTTGTGCAACCAGATCTTGCCCAAGATGGGCAGGGTCAGGCCCTCTGTTCCGCCCAGCACCAGGCCGGCTGCCAAGATCAGCCCTTCAAAAGCAAGGAACCCTAGGATCAGCATGACCAGGATCCAAAGGTAATTGCGCAGCCATTGCCGAGGTTGGACAGGGTGGGGCTGGAAAAAGAGCGGGCGATAGCTGGCCAGCCACGCCACCCCCACCGTGCCGATCCCCAAGACCAACCCCCAAGCCAAAGAATCAGGGGTACGGGGATA
>NZ_JANSJA010000140.1:0-9574 GCF_047462335.1 Synechococcus sp. H60.1 | reverse complement strand
TCGCGTCAGCGGCGCGTAGCGCTTAAGCCCGCTCCGTACCGCTTAGCGGTCGGAGTCGGGTAGTTTACGAGGCTAAGTACCCCGACTGATCGCGTCAGCGGGCTTGGGGCTCTTGGTCAGCAATTGGCAGGAGTAGCAATGCCAGCCTCGCAACTGCAAGCTGGGCGCGAGACCAGCCTGGCCAAGCTTCGCAAGGAACGCCGGAGGGCAACCACTCGAAGGAGTTTGCATGAGGTCGCTACTGGCAAGCAGCTATGGCAAAATGCCAACTTGGGGGATTGCTAATTTTTGACGTTCAACGGTTGGAGGGCACGGCTCCTAACAGCGCCGTGTAATGGTGTGTGATGAAAGTCGGAGATCGAGTGCGGGTGCGTACCAGCGTGATCGTCTATCACCACCCGGAGCATCGCAATCAACCTTTTGACCTCAAAGGGATGGAGGGAGAAGTGACGGCTGTGATCCAAGACTGGAACGGTCGCCCGATCAGCGCTAATTTTCCCTTTCAGGTGCAGTTTGGGAATAAGTTCCGCGCCCATCTGCAGGCCGACGAGCTGGAGGTGATCGAGTCGAGCCCCTCCTCCGAGACTGCAGCCTAGGTGAGACCCAGCAGGGTACGGTTGGTTTCCAGGATCGGCTGGATCAAAGCAAACTCCGCGGGGGTGAGGTACTTGGCTATCACCTCTTGCAAGAAGCGGTAGGTGGCCTCACAACTGCGCTGGGTGCGGAAGGCCCGCATCAAGGTCTGAAACCAGTAGAGAAATCGCTCCTTGTAGCGCTGCTCATCGTCTAGGAGCATGGCCAAAGCTGAGAGACGCAAAACCCGCACCGTGTCAGCCTTCCATTTGTTGCTGAAGTCTTCTACTCCCCGCATGAGCAAGTAGGGATCCAAGGCCCGCAGCTTTGCCTCCACCTCGCGGATGATCTCGGCCTCCGCCTCCTGGATTTTGCGATAGGCGCCCAGGCGCAGCTCAAAGGAGGCCAGGTAGGTCTCCATGAACTGCATCTCTTCATCTCTGAGGTAGCGTCCGTCGGCAGCCAGGCTCAGTTGGCGCAGTTGAGTCAACATGGGGATTCCCTAGAAAACCAAGGAAAGAGGGGAAATGCCGCCCTTTCGTCCCCGATCCTAGCCGCAAGCCCGTTGACAAAAGTGCGCGATCCTACGGATCTTCGACTATTCTCCCCGGCCTCTTAGCCGGGTTAATATTAATTAATAGTCTATCGTTGCAGGAATCCACTCGACCCCAGATGCCATCTGTGAGTTCGATAAAAAGCACCCTTTGGGAGGAAATGCTTCCGTGAGTCAGAAAGGTAAAAACAAAAAATGGAGAAGTGCCGGGTTGTATGCGTTGCTGGCCATTGTCTTGATCTCGCTGGCCACAACCTTCTTCGGCACCCGTCCGGCTGAGCGTCTGGAGATTAGCTACTCCGACCTAATGAGCCGCGTGGAACGGGGCGAGGTCAGCAAAGTCTTGGTCGAGATTGCCCCCGATGGCCGCCAAATCGCCATTGCCGAGGCGGAGATCAACAACCGCGCCACCCAAGTGCAGGTCAACCTGCCTCCCCTCACCCCCGATTTTGAGAACACCTTGCTTTCCCAAGGGGTGGAGCTGGCGGTGCGCCCGGTTCAGGAGGAGGGTCTGCTTGGGCGCATCCTCAGCACCTTCCTCTTGCCCGTCCTGCTGCTGCTTGGCCTGTTTTTCCTGCTGCGCCGAGCCCAGAACGGCCCTGGCAGCCAAGCGCTCAACTTCGGCAAGTCGAGGGCGCGGGTGCAGATGGAGCCAAAAACTCAGGTTACCTTCAACGATGTGGCCGGCGTTGACCAGGCCAAGCTGGAGCTGGCGGAGGTAGTGGACTTTTTGAAAAACCCTGAGCGGTACAACGCTCTAGGCGCTAGGATCCCGCGCGGGGTGTTGCTGGTTGGCCCCCCAGGTACGGGTAAAACCCTGTTAGCCCGTGCTGTGGCCGGAGAGGCGGGTGTGCCCTTCTTCTCCATTTCCGGTTCCGAGTTTGTGGAGATGTTTGTTGGGGTAGGGGCCTCGCGGGTGCGGGATCTGTTCGAGCAGGCCAAGCAAAATGCCCCTTGTATTGTCTTCATCGACGAAATCGATGCCGTGGGTCGGCAGCGGGGAGCCGGCTTGGGAGGTGGCAACGACGAGCGGGAGCAAACCCTGAACCAGTTGCTGACCGAGATGGACGGCTTTGAGGGCAACTCCGGCATCATCGTTATCGCCGCCACCAACCGCCCCGATGTGTTGGACGCGGCGCTGCTGCGGCCCGGTCGCTTTGACCGCCAAGTAACGGTGGATCGCCCTGACTTCCAGGGCCGCCTGGAGATCCTCAAAGTGCATGCCCGCGGCAAAACCCTGGCCGCCGATGTGGATCTGGAGAAATTGGCCCGCCGCACCCCTGGGTTTACCGGCGCAGACCTGGCCAACCTGCTCAACGAAGCGGCCATCCTGGCGGCCCGCCGCAACCTCACGGAGATCTCGATGGACGAGATCAACGACGCCGTGGATCGGGTGCTGGCTGGCCCAGAGAAGAAAGATCGCCTCATGAGCGAGCGGCGCAAGGAGCTGGTGGCCTACCACGAGGCAGGACACGCCCTGGTGGGATCCCTCTTGCCCAACTACGATCCCATTCAAAAGGTCACCATCATTCCCCGTGGCCAGGCAGGCGGCCTCACCTGGTTTATGCCTAGCGATGACGACATGGGCCTGACCACCCGTGCCCACTTGAAAAACATGATGACTGTTGCCCTGGGGGGCCGGGTGGCGGAGGAGGTCGTCTATGGCGAGGCGGAGGTGACCACGGGGGCAGCCAGCGACCTACAGCAGGTGGCCCGCATTGCCCGCAACATGGTCACCCGCTTTGGCATGAGTGACCGCCTAGGCAACGTGGCCCTGGGCCGCCAATATGGCAACATCTTCCTAGGCCGTGAGATTGCTGCCGAGCGGGATTTCTCTGAGGAGACGGCGGCCCTCATCGACGAAGAGGTGCGGCGGCTGGTGAATGAGGCCTACCAGCGGGCCACCTACCTGATCCGGGAAAACCGCGCCCTCTTGGATCGCATCGCCCGCCGCTTGGTGGAGGCCGAAACCATCGATGGAGAAGAGCTGCAGGCAATCATCGATAGCTCAGAGGTGGTGATGCTGCCGCCTGAGGAGGAGCCGGAGCCGCTGACCTTCCCGGTAACCCTCAACGCCAGCGCCTAGACCTGGGATCCCTGCCTTTCCCCTTGAGGAGGGCAGGGATCTCACTTTTCGCATGATGATAGCCATCTCCCCTCTCCCTCTGGGAGAGGGGCTGGGGGTGAGGGCCATTCCTCTGGGAGAGGGGCTGGGGGATCCTAGCTGACCACAGCCGAACCTGAGAAAGTCCGGCTCACCTCTGCTTCCAGGGGCTGAGGCTCGTAGATTTTCAACACGTACTCAGCCACCATGCGGTCGGTGTTGAAAACCGGGTTGAGGGTGCGGATTGCTTCTTTCATGCGGGCAATCCAGCGGCGCGGGATCCCTTTTTCATCCCGGTCGTAGAACATGGGGATAATCTCGTATTCCAATACATCGTAGAGGGAGTTGGCGTCCAGATCGTCTTGGGTGGCTGGGTCCAGGCCTTCGATCTCTTGGCCGATGGCCCAGCCATTGCGGCCGTTGTAGCCTTCGGGCCACCAGCCATCCAAAACAGATAGGTTAAGCCCCCCGTTGAAGCCCACTTTTTGCCCGGAGGTGCCGGAGGCCTCCAGAGGACGCCGCGGGGTGTTGAGCCACAGATCCACTCCTTGGATCAAATTGCGGCTGACGTAGGCATCGTAATTCTCAATAAAGGCAACCCGGTGAGCCACCTCAGGTCGATTCGACCATTCCACCACCCGTTGGATCAGGCGCTTGCCTTCTTCGTCCCGCGGGTGCGCCTTGCCGGCAAAGATAATTTGCACGGGGTACTCTTTGTTAGTGAAGATGCGAGTGACGCGCTGCAAATTTCGCAGGATTAGATCTCCCCGCTTGTAGGTGCTAAAGCGCCGGGCAAACCCAATCGTCAAGATCTTGGGATCCAACAACTGGTTGACAGCCTGAATGCGCTCGTTGCTTTCGCCGCGGTTGCGCCGCGCTCGCAACACCCGATGACGGGTAAAAGACACCAACCGCTCGCGCAGGGCTTCCTTGCGCCGCCACAGCTCCTCATCGGGAATTTCTTCCACCTTGGCCCACAGCTCCGGATCCGATACCCGCTCCGGCCAGTCGGGACCCAGGTATTGGTCGTAGAGGTTCCAGAAGAGGGGGGCAACCCAGGTGCGGGCGTGAACCCCGTTGGTAATGGAGCCGATGGGCACCTCATCCACCGAGCGCTCGGGGTAGAGCACATGCCACATCTGGCGAGAGACGCGCCCATGTAACTTGCTCACCCCATTGGCTGCCCGCGCATAGCGCAAGGCCAGCACCGTCATGTTGAAGGGCTCCCAGGGATCCCCGCCGCGCCGCGCTCCCAGAGCCAAAAACTGCTCCCGCGTCAAGCCCAGTTGTGGCCAGAAAGAGGCAAAGAAGGCATCCATCTCGTTTGGGCTGAAAGCATCGTGGCCAGCCGGCACCGGCGTGTGAGTGGTGAACACACATTTCTCCCGCACCTTGGCCTCTGCTGCCTCAAAGGGCGTGCCCCGCGCCACCTCCTCTCGCAGCAGCTCCAGGGTCAAGAAGGCGGCATGCCCCTCGTTCATGTGATAGACCATGGGATCCAGGCCCAACTGGCGCAGCAGGCGCACCCCCCCGATGCCGAGGATACACTCCTGGGCAATGCGCGTATCGGTGCTGCCGCCGTAGAGATGGGCAGTAATCCAGCGGTCGATGGGATCATTCTCCGGCAGGTTGGTATCCAGCAGGAAGAGGGGCACCCGGCCCACATCCACCCGCCAGGCGTGTGCCTTCACCAGCCGCTGCCGCATTACCACTTCCACCAACAGAGGGCTGCCGTCCGGCTGCCGCACCAGTGTCAGGGGCAGCGATTCGAACTGAGAATCTTCGTAGAGCTCCCCTTGCCAGCCGCTGTTGTCCAGGCGCTGCTGGAAGTAGCCTTGGCGGTAGAGCAGTCCCACACCCACCAGCGGCACCCCCAGATCGGAGGCGGACTTGAGGTGATCGGCGGCCAACATGCCCAGGCCTCCGGAGTAGGTGGGCAAAGACTCGTGTAGGCCATACTCAGCGCAGAAGTAGGCAATGGGGCGCTGCCAGTCGTAGGTTTTCATGGTGCGTCTGGCCCAGGTATCCTCGGCCGCCATGTACTTGCGATAGGCCTGCACCATGCGATTGAGCGTGTTGAGGTAGTTGACGTCAGTAGCCAAGGCCGCCAAGCGTAAGTAAGAAACCTCCTCTAGCATGCGCACCGGGTTATGGGAGGTTTTTTCCCACAGGGTGGGATCCATTTCCCGAAAAATGGTGAGATGATCGGGGTTCCAAGTCCACCAATAGTTGCGGGCAATCTCGCACAAAGGGGTAAGCGCCTGCGGCAGCGCCGGGCAACGTTCAGGAAAAGCGGGGGCTAAGGTGGCAAGGGACATAGGGCAGATACCTGAGGTTAAAGCTATGGGCTCGAAAAAGAAGAGGTAGAGGTCGATCCCCGTAAACGTATCTCAATTAATAATTATTGAGTCGATCCTGAGGATCCGCAAAAGAGAATTCAAGATTTCTACAAAATCTTTGGGGGACGCAACTCAGCTTTTGCGGGGCTTTCCTCGATCTTGCCACAGTGGCGTGGAGCCCTCAAAGACAGCGACCACCAGCAGACCAGCTTTCGATTCCGCCGCACTCAAGAGATGGTGTGGCATCAGAGTTGACAAGATCTGCAGAACCCCACCGAACTCTCAGGAAACCTCTCCAGAGCAATCAAAATGTTGCTACCCACAAACCCTCAAAAACTACAGCTACTTTTGCTACCAATCGGTTATTTTCTGGGTCTTTTCCCGAAGTTGAGCTCTAGCGTCCCTCCACCACGGCCAGGCGGGTGTTGCGGTAGTAGTGGCTGAGGATCTGTTGGTAGGAGTAGTTTTGGCTGGCCAGGGCGGCAGCTCCCCACTGGCTCATGCCTACCCCGTGCCCGTAGCCGCGCCCTTGGATCTCGAAGAAAGCCGGGAAGGTTGCCGCAACAGGGGTCAGGCTGGCTGTGGTGGCCGTCTCCCCGCGGGGGCTGATGGCGATCATCGTGCTGCGCAACCCCAGGGCTCGCCGGAATTCGCTGCCGCTGACGTCTTTGCTGCCTTGGGATCCCAGCAGGCGCAGGGTGATGGCCCGTCCCCAAGGGGATCGGCGCAGGATCTCGACGGAGCGAATCGCCCCGATCCCGTCAGCCAACTGCTGGAGCTGTTGGGCAGAAATGGTAGCCGTCCAGCTAAACACGGGTGACTGCTGGTCGAAATCCGGCACCCCTTGCAAGTAGGGCCGCGACTCTAGCCAAACATTGCCGGCATCATCCGTGTGGCCGCCGCTGGAGGAGTGGAAAACCGCGTTGATCAACTGCCCCTGGTGGATAAGCACCTGGCCAGCCGTCTCGCGGGCTGCCGCTTGGGTGCGGTTGGATTCGGCAGCCACCCCTTTGTAAACCTGCCAATCGATGCCATTTCCCAAGTCGAAAGGCTGCTGGGAGCGACGACTGCGGTGGTAGAGGGCATAGGTGCGGGAGGCCACGGCTTGGGCTTTGAGGGCCTCCATCGGGAAACGGTGCCCCATCTCGCTGCCCACCACGCTGGAAACGTAGTCCTCCAAGCCAACTTGGTTGATGGCGATCACCCCACTCTCGCCGGGGATCAGCTCCACCCAGCCGCGGTACCAGTTCTGGTCGATGAACACCAGCCCATCGGGGGTGGTGGGCTGTAGGTAAAGGCGTTCTCCCTGTTGGCCAGCCAAACTGACCGCCGAGCCTATCCGGCTGGCCTGCAGCGGCTGCATGGCCGGAACTTCGGCCAGTGGCCGTCCCTGGGCATCCAACAGGCGGGCCGGGGCAGAGCTGCCAAGCCTGACCTGCGGCTTGTTGATGGCAATCCCCACCCGCAGCAGCACCCGCGCCTGCACCGGGAAGGCCAAGCAGAGCCAGGCCCAGACCAGAAGGCCGATCCCCCTCAGCCAAGCCGAGGGCAGCGGAGACACAACCGGAGAGGAAAAGAGGGCTACACTCACACGTCACTCCTCTGGGTAGAGACCACCTATGAGCAGCGGATTCCATGCCCACCGATGGGGGAGGAAGGGATCCACCAGAAGATCTACAAAGCAAGGCCTGAGGAGGCAGATCTCAAAACCCACCCGAAACTCAAGCCGCTGCCTGTCCTAGGGGATCCCGGCCAGCCGCTCGCGTTAGCGGGCCGGAGGCCTTAGCCGATATGACAGTATCAAAAACCTCTCGCGGATGCACGACTTCAAGCCGACCTTTTTGTCGCCCAAGTTCCCCATTAGGTTGCCAGGGGGATCCCCCGCCGGCGGCTAAACCACTGCTGCAACAGGCGACGACACTCGGCCTCGCAAACCCCACCGATGACCTCTGGGCAATGGAAGCTGGCGGCAGAAGCGGGCACATTGAGCACGCTGCGCAGCGCGCCGGCCTTGGGATCGTCGGCACCGTAGATCACCTGGGCCAGCCGCGCTTGGCTGATCGCCCCCGCACACATGGGGCAGGGCTCGAGGGTGACATATAGCCGACAGCCTTGCAACTGCCAGTTGCCCAGGCGCTGCCCTGCCTGCCGTAGGGCCAAAATCTCTGCGTGGGCCGTGGGATCCCGATCCCGTTCCCGCCGGTTGCCGCTCAGGGCCAACAACTCTTCCCCCGGCCCCACCACTAGGGCAGCCACCGGCACCTCCCCAGCTTCTCCTGCCCGCTCGGCTTCTCGCAGGGCCAACTGCATCCAGGCGCGGTGGCGCTGCCACGGATCCCGCCCCTGGGGCAACAAAGAGGGGAGCTTGCTCGAATTGCCGATCGTCATTGGGCGTTTGAGCACTGCCGTTGCCCGCCAGATTTGCTAAGTTGAGCCCAAAGCTCTCACCAATCTAGAGGAATGGGTGAGGGTGGGTAGAATAGACGTAAGGTTGGACTGGGCTGGCGTCAGTTGGCAGATTTGGCGCAGGTTCTTTCCATCTTCGCATTTGTTTTCTCGGCAATACGGCTTAGCTTTGGGAGGGATCATGGCGCGGCTTCTACGGCAAACACTTTTGGCAATGACTTTGTTTGGCGGCGGCGTTGCCTACGGGGTTTGGTTGTCCTCGCCAAGGGGGCAGGAATGGTTGCAGCAAACTCCTCTTGCCAGCTGGACGCGGCAGATCCACGAAGAAATGAGATCCCTTCTGCCCTCGTCCGTGTCCCGTCCCGCAGCCGAAGGTTCTGCTTCTCCTGCCGATGCCGTACATCCCTCCAACTTTATTGCCGCTGTTGCCCAAAAGGTCGGCCCAGCGGTGGTGCGCATCGACGCCACCCGCACCGTAGCCAGCCCCATCGATCCCGAGCTGTTTAACCAGCCCCTGTTCCGCCGCTTCTTTGGGGGACAAATCCCGCAACTGCCGCAGGAGTTTCAGCAGGAAGGCACCGGATCCGGATTCATCATCGACGCCAACGGCCTCATCCTTACCAACGCCCACGTGGTGGAGGGTAGCGAGCGGGTTAGGGTTCATCTGCTGGATGGGCGCACCTTTGAAGGGCAAGTCAAAGGCTCCGATCCGGTGACCGACATCGCCGTGATCCAGATCGAGGGCGAAAATCTGCCCACCGTTACCTTGGGCAACTCCGACCGGGTGCGGCCAGGAGATTGGGCCATCGCCATCGGCAACCCGCTGGGCCTGGACAACACCGTAACGGCGGGGATCATCAGCGCCGTCGGGCGCTCCTCTGGCCAAATTGGGGCCGCCAACAAGCGGGTGACGTTCCTGCAAACGGATGCGGCCATCAACCCCGGCAACTCGGGCGGTCCCCTGCTGGATGCAGAAGGTCGGGTTATTGGAGTGAATACAGCTATTTTCCAGCGGGCCCAAGGGGTGGGCTTCGCCATTCCCATCAACCGCGCCATGGAAATTGCCGAGCGACTGATCCGCGATGGTCGGGTGGACCACGCCTTCCTGGGCATTCGCATGATTACCCTCGATCCCGATTTGGTGGCGCGCCTCAACCGCGACCCGGCCCGCCCCACCCCCCTGACGGTGCAAGAAGGGGTGTTGATCGGGCAGGTGATTCCCGGATCTCCCGCTGAGCAAATTGGCCTGCAGGAAGGGGATGTCATTGTCGAGATCGACGGCCAGGCCATTCGCGACGCTGAGCAGGTACAGCAGTTGGTGGAAGCCGCAGGGGTGGGTAAGAAGCTGACGCTGCGGGTCATCCGCGATGGGCAGGCGCGCACCTTCCAGGTGAAAACGGGGGTGCTGCCGGTGGGTTCTTGAGCAGGTAAGCTGGGATCCCGGCCCCGGCTAAACCCATGGCAAGGCAAGCTCACCTTATTCTTAGCAAGCTCCCCTACGACGACTTAGCTTAATCGGTGGGAAGCGCTGCACTGTATTGGTGAATTGTGTTTACAGTCGTTATGAACTACCCCACCGCGCAGGCGGGTGGGGTTTCC
>NZ_JANSJA010000139.1:0-893 GCF_047462335.1 Synechococcus sp. H60.1 | reverse complement strand
GGGTTTAATAGGGGTAGAGGTTCCCCTTCGGGGGGATCCCTAGAAATTGGAAACAAGAGAACCCTGTGGGTGGAAAGAGGCATTTCTGGGTTCCCCTTCGGGGGGATCCCTAGAAATTGGAAACCCTTAGCGGTGTCACCTTCTAGGGACTCGCGCTCTAGGTTCCCCTTCGGGGGGATCCCTAGAAATTGGAAACAAGACGAACTCGGCACGGGTTACGGTTACGTTGGCGTAGCCCTTGGTTCCCCTTCGGGGGGATCCCTAGAAATTGGAAACTTGTTCGGGCTTTAGCTGCCTCCAGTTTTTGTCTAGATGGTTCCCCTTCGGGGGGATCCCTAGAAATTGGAAACTTTCTTTCTCCTTGTCTAGGTAGTCAACCAACTGGGTGGTTCCCCTTCGGGGGGATCCCTAGAAATTGGAAACATCAGGCGGAAGACCTCTTGCATCTGCTTATCCATTCTTGGTTCCCCTTCGGGGGGATCCCTAGAAATTGGAAACTTTTATCCTCCATGACGACGAAAAAATCCCCCTAGGGTTCCCCTTCGGGGGGATCCCTAGAAATTGGAAACGCTAAACGCCTGGCTGCCGCTCCGCCTACAGCTGTCGCGGTTCCCCTTCGGGGGGATCCCTAGAAATTGGAAACGTACCCGCCGAAGAGTATGCCTGTTGATGTTTACTTGAGTTCCCCCTTCGGGGGGATCCCTAGAAATTGGAAACGCCAGGCCAGTGACTAGCTACTACCACAGCGCCCAAGTTCCCCCTTCGGGGGGATCCCTAGAAATTGGAAAGAAATTGGAAACAGGGGGATCCCTAGAAATTAAAAAAAGCGGCTAAAAAAAGCGGCTACGGAACTCCGAGTAGATCTCGGCATAAGCCTTGACCCACTCGGAATC
>NZ_JANSJA010000138.1:0-898 GCF_047462335.1 Synechococcus sp. H60.1 | reverse complement strand
GCGGCCAACAAAGCCACAGCGCCTCCCCCAGCCAAGACCCACTTGAGGCTGCTGCCAGAAGGCTGGAGAACCGTTGGGGGGGCAGCTTGCGGCAGGGGGCGGGTGCGGGGGGTATCCGTCCGTGGTGGGACGGGGGGATCCTGAGGAGGAGCAGCCGGACGAGTGTTGCTGGCTGGGATGACTGTAGAGGGCGTTTTGGCAGTTTCGCCTGCAGCTTGAGAGGAGGGACCTGGCGCAGCTTCTGCCGAGGTAGTTGAGGGGAGAGGTGCCCGCTCGGCGATGTAGTAGGGGATCCCTACCCCTGGAGGGGAGACCGGCTCCTCTTCAATGAGCTCCAGATCCTCATCGCGGATATCTTCAAAGGCTCCAGCAGTTGATCCTGTATTGCTGGTGGTTTCGATTGGCGGCCTGGGAATAGAAGAAGGTGGAGCATGGCCTTGAGCCTTGGCACCGCTGGTGGGAAGAATCACAGTACTGGCCTGGCTGCTGGAGAGTTGAGTGGCTACCGTCAGCTCATAGGCTTGCAGCAGCCGCTCCCCTAGCTCCTGCATCGTCTGCGGCCGCTCGTCTGGGTTTTTCTTGAGGCAATCCATCACCACCGCTGCCACCGCAGGTGGGATTGGCTGCGGGGTTGTTGCCGAGGTGAGCTCAATCGGGTTTTCGTAGCAATGGGCGTGGATCCAACTGTGCAGAGTGTCGGTTTCCAGTTGAAAGGGCATGGATCCCGTCAGCATCTCATAGAGCACCACCCCCAGGGAGTAGATGTCTGAGCGGGCATCCAGAGACTTGCCCCGTATCTGTTCAGGAGAGGCGTAGCGAGCAGTGCCGATAAATCCGCCCCCCTTTTGGGTGCCCAGGCTAAGGGTGTGATCAGCCAAGGTTTTGGCTACGCCGAAGT
>NZ_JANSJA010000137.1:245-9802 GCF_047462335.1 Synechococcus sp. H60.1 | reverse complement strand
CCCGCCTATTGTTTAACATCTCCGTGTTTTTTGGGGCGCCCCCAGTGCCCCGGGGGGGGGGGGGGTGGCGGGGGGGGGGGGGGCCGGGCGCGGGCGCCTCGCTATGCGAGGTGCGACCCGCCCTTCGGGCGGCCCTCCGCATCCCTCACGCACACACACCTATCTCCCCCGCTCCCCAGCAGAGAGCTCATGCTAAATCTTGAGTTTGGCGTGCCGGTCGGGTTATGACCTGAGCTATCTTATACCAATCTGAGTTATACGCTATCTTAACCCCCAACCTCAGCCCTTCCCCCTCACGAGGGGGAAGGGTTTGGGAAGGGGGTTTGACAATGCCAACCAACAACCTACAATCCCTTTGTAGCATGGCTATTGGCTTTCTGGGGGCCTGAGTCTTATCCAGAAACTTAGTCAGCATTCAGAAAGTTTTTGACTCAGATTGGTATAACTCTATCAGAAATCCTGTCTTACCCATCTCTTTTCCCTCCTTAGTAAGGGGGAAAATAGCGTGGGAGATGGAGAGATTGCTTGGGGATGCGGTAAGATCAACCCCATTCTCCTCTCCGTAAACATGAAATAGGGCTGGTGCTTCGTGCCCCTTCCCCGCGGGCGGGGAAGGGGTTAGGGGATGGGGTAATATCAACCCCCTGAATCCAGCCCTACCCTCCAGCACAGAGCCAGAGCCTTCGGACCTGATAGCGGCTCTGAAAAAAACATGTATCGCTCCAGATGGTATTACCTGCTTTCCGGGATATTTTTCACACCCGCCGGACGAGAAAAATCTGGAGCTACAGGGAGGTTTTCACACTCGCGGCCAGCAGAAAGAGCGCCAACTCCTCCCAGTAGATAACATATCGGGGGTCACGAGGAGCTCCCTTTTTCTTATACTCCATCCATTGAAAAATACGGCCCCAGGCAGTTCTACCCGGCACAGGAGATCCCAGTCCCCTCTCTAACTGCATCCCCTGAACATAGGGTATCATGAGCCTGGTCAGTATTATCTCGGAGTACCTCGGATTGAGAACCGTACCGAAGTATCTACTCAGCAGGAGGGGATTCAGGAGCGTGTAGATGATTTTTTGCACGGCTTCCCATGAGGCGTAGTCCGGGGGGCCTTCTATTGACGGGCCCTTTGAGATCAGCATGGCCCGGGCGGACTCCGCCTGCAGCACCCGGCGAAACTCCCTGCGCATCTCCCGGCGAAACTCTGCCGGGGAGGAGTCAAACTTAGCAGGCAAAGAATACAGGGGCGGCTTTCCCAGGGCCAGATAGCCCTGATATTCGAGCGGCTGAGACGCTATAATCTTCTGCACCAGATAGACATCTGGCTCCTGGAAGCGTGTACAGGTTATCCAGTTGGCCGAGCTTTCTTCTATGGTGCGGCCCCAGAGGGTAAGGTAAGGATCCTCAGGACGACAATTGAGTTTCGGGTTTGAGTCCATCAGGGCATGGGCCAGCTCGTGGTAATAGACGGCCTCCAGGTAAAGCTGCGGTTCTATCCACAGTGTTTCGGCCCCTTCCAGAATCCTCTCCGGGCACAGGTAAATGTGTGGAAAGGGCATACCTGCATAATCTACCTGAGGATCCATGGAGTCTGACTCGGCCCTCTCTAAAACTTCCTCAGCCGTATCTGGCCAGTTCTCAGAGTGGCATGGCACATACAGCCCCACGGCTACGAATACCTCATAGGTTTGCCAGTCCCCCTCTGCGTCTTTTTCGAGCCGGTCGATGCTCAGATTGTCATCCTCGCGGTCATAATGCTGGAGAATATTTTTTGCCCTGTCTGTATCCAGGCATTTTTTCCTTCGGGGCGGGTAAAGGACATCCATCTGGGCCGGATTGACGAGGAAAACGGGGATCTGGAGGGCAGTCTGTCTCATTCTGTCTCCCATCTGCCTCCACAGGCGCTCTTCATGACCGAACCTCAGCTCTCTGGCGGCCGGAAAGCCCAGGTTGTAAATGCAGGCCGGCGCCATGCGCCAAGTGGGGGATTTCTTTGTCTTGCCCATGGGATGGAGTTATAAGGGTTGAGATAAAGTTATAGGGGGAGGCTTAGCTATTTCTGTAGCTTTTCGGAAGACCTACAGAAAGTAGAGAGAAATTTTACACTCAAATTGGGAAAAAGAAAGACTTAGTGAGGGTATCTTATCGCTTACAGCAAGGTAAGTCGTATCCCTTCTCTATGAGGTAGTCCCGTAGACTACTCTCTTGATCAAGTCTACCTCGCTTCTTTAGGTATTTTTTGTATTGAAAAGCCATCCATATTTCACCAACAGCATTTTCTCGCCAGCAAGGCTTTCTATTGTGAGTGGATAGGCGCCGAAGTAAGTTGTAGCTTTCGCCCACATCTATTGGAATAAAACGGCCGTTCCTTCTTTTATCCAGAATAAGGTAGATACCGCTTCGCTCCTCCAAGATTTCAGAGACTAACTCTAAAGGATATGGTCCTCGGAGCACATGTTGGCCGTAACGTATGCTCATGGTTGCAAAATTACTGATGAAAAGATATAAGTGAAATACTTGGTTGAAGCTCAGGTCCTACAAGTCCATTCCTATCCTGTGAGAGGGATACGTATCCCTAAAACATGCTACTTTTGACATAATATGGCGCGCAACACTGGAAAAGGATATCGCAAAGGAGCAGTGCGAAATCGCTCCCAGAGCTACAACTGGCGTACCGACCAGTGGGTCAAGCGTAACGAGAGTACAGGCCAGTTCATGGGCTCTAAGGATACTCCTTACAAGGGAGTGAGGAAAAAATGATGCATACGGTTTGTAGCAATAGTCTCCCTTTCCAGAGGGGATATGCATGCCGCAGGCTCCAGAGATTAGCATACTAATCCGACCTGTATCTAAGGGGTTTTTAGCTCATACTACTATTGTGAGAGGCCGTTTGGCATTAGGACTATTGCATTTGTATTCAAGAATGCCTTTAGAAAGTCATGAACCTATCTGAAACATGAATGTTTCTAACAAGGGGCTGGACTAGTTTCTCGTATCCTGCACCGAGCTGTGAGGGTATCTCATACCGATTATAAGCTGGAGGGTATCTAAATAGATTGGGGTTATAGGTGGCCCGCTATGAGGGACCTTTGGACATTCGTAAAAAGTGCAAGTCGGCTCAGGTCTTAACCCAGTAGGCATGCCCAGTTCAGAGAATTTTCATCCCGAGTTAGTAATATGTTTCAGTTCTGGCGAGACGACATGCGAGGACGGCTGGATGGGGAGGTCTGATATCCTAACCAAGTATTACACCGATAAAAAAGAGCTCCCCTAATCCTCACAAGACTTCAAATGCTTGTCTGCACCACCTATCTGGAACCTCTTCTATACTTCAGAGCCCATTTTTGTTCACACGGTTTTACCATGTTCATCAATCTCTCTCAGACTTTGCTTCTAATACCAAAGGGAGCGGAATAATTTCTTAATAATTTGGAAGGCTTGTAGCTTCATTTTCAGAGACCTCACCCCCATATCCCCCTCTCCTTTGAAGGAGAGGGGGCAGGGGGTGAGGTTGAGGCAGAGCGCATTAAGAGACGATATGCACGAATTTGGTATAATGATTAGTTATTTTTTCTTCGGATTAGAAAATTGGCAAATTCTATCACTTTATCATCACTTATGAAATCTTTTACGTTGAATGTATACAATAGACCATATCTTGAGAAATAAATACCGGCTTTTTTTATTTCTACGTCAGAATCAGCCCCATCTATTCCTGCAATCTTATAAAGCGTGTAATATCCAACGAGTTGATTAAACTCATCACGACTAATCTTCAAATGGATTGTAGTTTTTATGTCTATTAGGGTATCATCAATCAACAAGTCTGCATCTGCACCTCCTACTAGGGAGGATGCGTGCCCAAAAGTGGGATTGAGTACACAGAGTCGAGACGCCTTGAACAAGTCTGCAGGAGCTACTCTCATTAGGTTTTGAAGTTCCTCTACATCTTCTTCGTAGAAATGCCCCAAGTTATCACTTACTTGGCCAGCCCTATAGATAAAATCTAATTGAGCAAGTTGAAGTGAACTGATGATGAGGCTTTTAGTCATATGACCCGAGGCTAAGTACTCAGCATGATTAGCTTTAGCTTCGGATATGATTTCTTTAGCTTTTTTCAGAAGGGACCTTTGAAGTGGGATGTGAGGAACATTCTCTGCCACCCACTTGTTGACAACAAGTTTCACATTTTTATTGAGCCTTTCTAAATAAAAGCGCAGCAAATAATCAAAAGCAGTTCCAATCAAACCATAACGATTTGAACAAGGGAGAATCTTGATATTCTCCCCTGCCATGCTCCTCGGTAACGCTGGATTTTTGGGGAAATAACTTTTGAGCAATTCTCTAACCACACTTGAACGGATAAGATTGGTCAAACTCATGAACTCTAAACGTTTCTGTTGGGGAAACTCATATTGTTTCTGTATTAAGAGATGGGATTCCGGCTCTGTTACTACCTCTTAATGTAACCTCTCTTTTTTGAAACAACAAAAAAATAAAAAACCGGGCCCCACCTACTCTCCCGCCGGTGAAGGCAGTACCCTCGGTAGAAGGCGCTTTCACTTCTCTGTTCGGGATGGGAAGAGGTGGTTCACGCCTTCGTTAGGGACCCTTTGTGCTTTGAGGGAGCTCACGCCCGCCTCAAAGCTATCTTTAACAGCAGGGGATATGCGGATTACGACACGGGCAATTAGTACGGCTCGGCTCAACAGGTTACCCTGCTTACACCTGCCGCCTATCGACGTGGTAGTCTCCCACGGCCCTTAAGGGACGCCTGATCTTGGGGTGAGCTTCGCGCTTAGATGCTTTCAGCGCTTATCTCGTCCACACATAGCTACCCAGCGGTGCTCCTGGCGGAACAGCTGGTACGCCAGCGGTGCGTCCACCCCGGTCCTCTCGTACTAAGGGCGGGTCCCCTCAAGCGTCCTGCGCCCGCGACAGATAGAGACCGAACTGTCTTGCGACGTTCTGAACCCAGCTCACGTGCCACTTTAATGGGCGAACAGCCCAACCCTTGGGACCGCCTGCAGCCCCAGGATGTGACGAGCCGACATCGAGGTGCCAAACCTCCCCGTCGATGGGGGCTCTCGGGGGAGATCAGCCTGTTATCCCCGGAGTACCTTTTATCCTTTGAGCGATGGCCCTCCCTTGAGGAACCACCGGATCACTATGCCCGGCTTTCGCCTCTGCTCGACCCGTCGGTCTCGCAGTCAAGCACCCTTGTGCCATTGCACTCTACGCACGGTTGCCAAGCGTGCTGAGGGTACCTTTGGGAGCCTCCGATACGTTTTTGGAGGCGACCACCCCAGTCAAACTACCCACCAGGCACTGTCCCCTGCTGTGCAGGGTTAGGCCGCATACACCAGAAGGGTGGTATTTCACTGGCGGCTCCACCCCGACCGGAGCCGGGGCTTCTCAGCCTCCCACCTATGCTACGCATCCAATGCACGCGGCCAATACCAAGTTGTAGTGAAGGTTCACGGGGTCTTTTCGTCCCGTCGCGGGTAACCGGCATCTTCACCGGTACTACAATTTCACCGAGCTCGCGGCCGAGACAGTGCCCAAGTCGTTATGCCATTCGTGCAGGTCGGAACTTACCCGACAAGGAATTTCGCTACCTTAGGACCGTCAGAGTTACGGCCGCCGTTTACCGGGGCTTCGGTTTGGGGCTTGCACCCCTCCCCTTAACCGTCCGGCACCGGGCAGGCCTCAGGCCCTATACATAGCCTTTCGGCTTAGCAGAGCCCTGTGTTTTTGCTAAACAGTCGCTTGGGCCTCTTAACTGCGACCTCTCGGATGAGAGGCACCCCTTCTCCCGAAGTTACGGGGCTAATTGGCCGAGTTCCTTAGCCGCGACTCACTCGATGACCTTTGGATATTCTCCTCGCCCACCTGTGTCGGTTTACGGTACGGGCTACCCTGGAGATTAACGGTTAGAGGCTTTTCTTGGCTGTATGCTATCGCCGTGCTATCCGCTCCCCCGAAGGGTCGCGGTACGGTCGGGTGTCAGCCCCCGGACGGATTTGCCTATCCGAGGTATTGCCTACTTCCCTTCTACGGCCTATTCCGTCAGGCCGCGACGGTTTCGCTCCAGCGTCCCCCCATCCCTCTCCAGGATAGGTGCAGGAATATTAACCTGCTTTCCATCAGCTACCCCTTTCGGGTTTGCCTTAGGTCCCGACTAACCCGGCCCTGATGAACATCGGACCGGAACCCTTGGGCTTTCGGTCAGCGGGATTTTCACCCGCTTTATCGTTACTCATGCCGGCATATGCTCTTCCCTATGCTCCACGGCTCGTTTCCGAGCCGCTTCCGCGCACAGGGAATGCTCTCCTACCGCCTGTACCTTATGGTACAGACTCCGCGCTTCGGTGGGCCGCTTACACCCGCCTATTATCCGCGCACCCCCGCTCGACCAGTGAGCTGTTACGCACTCTTTAAAGGATTGCTGCTTCTAAGCAAACCTCCTGGCTGTCATAGCGGGAGCACTTCGTTTAACTGACTGAGCGGCCACTTGGGGACCTTAGCGGCGGATCTGGGTTGTCCCCCTCTCGGGCCTCGACCTTAGCGCCGAGTGCCCTCACTCCCGTGGAATAATCTGTGGCCATTCGGAGTTAATCTGCGTCCCCCCAGGTTTCCCCAAGGGTCGCAAACTGTCACTCTACCTGCCCCAGACCTCACACGAGGCTGCCCCTAAAGGCATTTCGGAGAGAACGAGCTATCCCCCAGTTTGATAGGCCTTTCACCCCTACCCACAGGTCATCCGATGGGTTTTCAACCCCAATCAGTTCGGGCCTCCAGTAGGTGTTACCCCACCTTCACCCTGCCCATGGGTAGCTCACTGGGCTTCGCGTTTTTCCCCTCTGACTTATCGCCCTGTTAAGACTCGCTTTCGCTGCGGCTCCGCCACTAAGTGGCTTAGCCTTGCCAGAGAGGAAAACTCGCCGGCTCATTAAGCAAAAGGCACGCCGTCACCCCAGAAGGGGCTCCGACTGCTTGTAGGTGTGCGGTTTCAGGTCTCTTTCAATCCCTTTCTCAGGGAGCTTTTCACCTTTCCCTTACGGTACTTGTGCACTATCGGTCACCTCGTGTATTTAGCCTTGCCGGAAGGTGCCGGCAGCTTCACACGGACCACCACCGAGTCCGTGTTACTCGGGATACCCTCACCATGCTTTCCCTTACGCGTACGGGGCTATCACCCGCTCTGGCGCCGCTTTCCAGCGGTCTTCCACTTCGGTACGACATGGTTTGTGAGGGTCCCACAACCCCGCAGGACCTACGGCCCCACGGTTTGGGCTTCTCCCCTTTCGCTCGCCACTACTCAGGGAATACCTATTGGTATCTTTTCCTCCGGGTACTGAGATGTTTCACTTCCCCGGGTTCGCCTCCCTTTCGGGATACCCTAATGAATAGGGTGGGTTTCCCCATTCGGGAATCCTGGGATCACAGCCTGCTTGCGGCTCCCCCAAGCTTATCGCAGCTTGCCACGCCCTTCGTCGCCACGAGGTGCCAGGGCATCCCCCGCACACCCTTACTATTGTAATCCGCATATCCCCTCGCTGTCAAAGAGTCTAAACTAGCAAAAGTAAAAGTCACGCCGCTGGTCAGCGGGGTGATAGACAGGTATTTTCGACAGCCGGGAGGAGAGAGTACAGGAGCACTCCAGAAAGGAGGTAATCCAGCCGCACGTTCCCGTACGACTACCTTGTTACGACTTCGCCCCAGTCACCGGGTTCACCTTGAGCGCGGTTTAGGCGCCTTTGGGTGCCCCCGGCTCCCATGGCGTGACGGGCGGTGTGTGCAAGGCCCGGGAACGTATTCACCGCGGCATGGCTGATCCGCGATTACTAGCGATTCCGGCTTCATGGAGTCGAGTTGCAGACTCCAATCTGAACTGAGGGGGGGTTTGCGGGATTGGCTTCCGGTCGCCCGGTTGCTACCCGTTGTCCCCTCCCATTGTAGCACGTGTGTCGCCCTGGACGTAAGGGCCATGATGACTTGACGTCGTCCCCTCCTTCCTCTCCCTTGCGGGAGCGGTCCCCGCAGAGTTCCCATGAAGGGCAACTGCGGACAGGGGTTGCGCTCGTTGCGGGACTTAACCCAACACCTCACAGCACGAGCTGACGACAGCCATGCAGCACCTCGCACCCAGTCCCCTGACGGGGACGACCCACCTTTCGGCAGGCCTTCCGAGTGCGTTCGAGCCCAGGTAAGGTCCTACGCGTACCATCGGATTAAACCACATGCTCCACCGCTTGTGCGGGCCCCCGCCAATTCCTTTGAGTTTCACCCTTGCGGGCGTAGTCCCCAGGCGGCGCACTTAACGGTTTCCCTTAGCCAGAGAAGCTTACACCCCTCCAGCGAGTGCGCATCGTTTAGGGCGTGGACTACCAGGGTATCTAATCCTGTTTGCTCCCCACGCTTTCGTCCCTCAGCGTCAGAACAGCCCTAGCCACCCGCCTTCGCGAACGGTGTTCCTCCCGATATCTACGCATTTCACCGCTACACCGGGAATTCCAGTGGCCCCGGACTGTCTCTAGCCCTATCGTATCCCAAGCCTTCCCCACGTTGAGCGCGGGTCTTTGACCCGGGACGCATAGGGCCACCTACGGACTCTTTAAGCCCAGTAACTCCGGGTAACGCTTGCGCCCTACGTCTTACCGCGGCTGCTGGCACGTAGTTAGCCGGCGCTTATTCCCCAGGTACGATCAAGGGGAGGTGACCTCCCCCTTTCTCCCTGAGAAAAGCCGTTTACAACCATTAAGGCCTTCTTCCGGCACGCGGCGTGGCTGGATCAGGCTTTCGCCCATTGTCCAATATTCCCCACTGCTGCCTCCCGTAGGAGTGGGACCCGTGTCTCAGTGTCCCTGTGGCTGGTCGTCCTCTCAGACCAGCTACCGATCATCGCCTTGGTAGGCCGTTACCCTACCAACTAGCTAATCGGCCGCAGGCCCCTCCTCTGGCACCTTTCGGCTTTAGCAAGCCCACCATGCGGTGCCCTTGCTTTATGGGGTATTAGCTCCAGTTTCCCGGAGTTATCCCCCGCCAGAGGGCAGGTTACCTACGTGTTACGCACCCGTCCGCCGCTATCCTGGGTCACCCCAGGACCGCACGACTTGCATGTGTTAGGCCCGCCGCTAGCGTTCACCCTGAGCCAGGATCAAACTCTCCTTGCTAATTACTCAAAGTTCTTGGCTCCTGACTCTCTCCCCTAGCTGTCAAATAGCAATCCAAAATCTCCTCAAACAACCCAACCCTTTACCTTGCGGCAAGAGGGACTTTTACCCCACCACTATCCTCCCCGCTATTGCATCTCCCCTTTCAGGGAGGGCAAAGGTACGAAGTTTTTCGCTTTGTCAAGACCCCCCCCTATTCTCCATCCCACATCCCGGCAGGGAGCGCAAAGGTACGAACTTTTTGACATTCGCAAGCCCCCTCCCTCCGTCGCCGCCTCACTATTTCTCAAAGATCACGCCAACCCTGCGACTGGCTCTACCCCACTACTATCCTCCCCGCTATTGCATCTCCCCTTTCAGGGAGGGCAAAGGTACGAAGTT
>NZ_JANSJA010000137.1:0-145 GCF_047462335.1 Synechococcus sp. H60.1 | reverse complement strand
TTTCGCTTTGTCAAGACCCCCTTCAGGCAGGGGGGCAAAGAGACGACCTTTTGCGCTTTGTCAAGGGCCCCTGGAGACTGTTGCAAAATGCCCCCACCTGCCTGTAAAGAGGCTGGGAGAGCGGTAAAGAGAGCCGAGAAGAACA
>NZ_JANSJA010000136.1:0-913 GCF_047462335.1 Synechococcus sp. H60.1 | reverse complement strand
AGATCCGCAAAGGAGCAGCCCTCAACGCCATTCAAATTGCCGAGCTGCTTTTGAATGGTGTTCCCACCCCCGGTAGCTGCGAGATTAGCTCCAGCACCGCAGGCAGCAGGTAAGGGAGGAGGTGCGCCAGGCCCTACTGTCAAAGACGGTGCTACTGGCAAGGTGTGGCTAAAGCTCACGCCGGTCAAGGGTATAGCGGCGTTGTTGGTGATGGTAAAGGTGAGCGTTCCAGTGCCGGTAACAGGGGCCGGGCCAATTGGTCCAAGCGGGTTAGGAGAAAAGGCCATGGTAAAGGTGGGAGCTGGCACCGTTACCGTCAGGTTGATAGCAGCAGCGGTAGCATTGGGCGCCTGGTTGCTGCTGAGGACTACCGCTGGACTGGTCAGGGATCCCGCTGTGGTGGCCGTAACTTGAAGGTCTAGGCTGATGGTGCAACTGGCGTTAGCTGCTAACGAACCGTTGACCAGCAAGATGGAATTTGCCCCTGGCGGAGCGGCCACCGTCCCGCCGCAGCCGTTGTTCAAGTTATTGGGAGTGGCGACAATTCAGCCGGCAGGTAGCAGATCGGAGAAAGAGAGGCCGGTCAGCGGCAGGGCGGCTGTGTTGGTAATTGTGTAGGTCAGGGTTGTTTTGGCGGTGGGGCCGGCAGCCACCGAGGTGGGGCTAAATGCCTTGGCAAAAGTCGGGGCAGTCAGAGCCAGTGTTGGTGTGGGTGTTGGCGTGGGTGTCGGCAATATCGTCGTTCCGCTGCTTCCGCCGCCGCAGCAGCCGGCTAGCCCCAAGCAAACTCCTCCCAGACTACAAGAGTGGCAATCGCTGTTTTCCTCAGCTCAGTTCCAGAGGGCCTAGCACCAAGACGAGTTTATTGAAAGTGACGAAAAACATTGACACCCGGGTTGTCTGGTGCCTAGCA
>NZ_JANSJA010000135.1:2048-9941 GCF_047462335.1 Synechococcus sp. H60.1 | reverse complement strand
GCACCGTAGCGGAGACTTCCGCCGGTTGCCGCAGCTTCATTGGGCCTGATCCCTCAGTCTGCTCTGGATAAAGAACGGAACTTGTTCTTATGGTACCCCTAACCTCGACGCATTTGTCAAAAAAATGCGCTCTGGGCCGGTCTCAACCCAACAGCTCCTGCCACCAGTCGGTGGACTGGGCGGCCCTGAGAAAAAAGACGCCCGCCAAGCCCAGAGGGAAGAGAACTCCCAGAAAGCCAACCGCCCCCAGTGCCCAAGCCAAGCGATGCAGATGCCTTTTGCTGGCAGCGCCCGCAGTTGTTTCCGCCAAGACGGCCAACATCGATCCCAGGGCCGCCAACAGGGATCCCCCCAGCCCGGCCAGATAGGCGGGCCCCAGCCACGGCTGTAACTGGGCGGCAGAGGCAATTTGCAAACGGGGCAGGACTTGAAAACACCCTACCGCCAGCACGGCCCAGATGAAGGAGTACATCAGCAGGCTATCTCGAAAAGCGGTAGCCGGTTCTTTCATGATCCCAGCCCAATCCAGCCAGAGGTAGGATAAAAGCAGTTTGCTGGGGAAGAGCTTGCTCGGCCCACCCGAGTTTCCTCTGATTATGGCCCAACCCGCCATGTCTGACCTCTCTGCACCGGCTTGGGGATCCCACTCGACACCAGAGCCTGAGGCTGTTGGCGTTGGCAATTGCGGGACGGAGTCTCTAGCGGGCAGAGAGACTGACCTCTACCAGGGGCACCGCCGCAGAATGCAGCGCCGCCAGCAAATCCAGCGGCAGCGCCTATCGGGCATGCGCGACGACAAGGGCTTGATCATCGTGCATACAGGGCAGGGCAAAGGCAAGAGCACGGCTGCTTTCGGCATGATCTTCCGTGCCCTCGGCCAAGGCTTGTCGGTGGGGGTAGTGCAATTCATCAAGGGGGCCTGGGATCCGGGGGAAGCCAAATTGTTGCGCCAGTTGGCCGCCCATCCGGAGCTGGGCCTGGGGAAAATCGCCTTTTACGCCATGGGGGAAGGTTTTACCTGGGAAACCCAGGATCGCGAGCGGGATATCGCCCATGCGCAGGCGGCCTGGGCAAAGGGGCGGGAGCTGCTCAGCAGCGGCGAGTACCACCTGGTACTTTTGGATGAGATCAACGTCGCCCTCAAGCTGGGGTACCTCTCCCTGGAGCAGGTATTGGCCGGCCTGGCCGAAAAACCGGAGCGGGTGCATGTGATCCTGACCGGGCGGGGCGCGCCGGCTGCCCTGATCGACCGGGCCGACTTGGTAACCGAGATGACCTTGGTCAAGCATCCTTTCCGCGACCAGGGGATCAAAGCGCAAATCGGCATTGAGTTCTAGTCCTTGGGTAGGGCAAGATGGCCATTCTGGTGGCGGCAGCCACAAGCGGCAGCGGCAAGACCACTGTCACGCTGGCTCTGTTGGCCGCTCTCAGGCGGCGGGGCCTGCGCATTCAGCCCTTCAAGGTGGGGCCGGATTACATTGATCCCCTGTTCCACACAGCGGTGAGCGGGATCCCCTGTCGCAACTTGGATCCCTTTTTAACCGATGAGAACTTTGTGCAGCGCTGCTTTCGCCACCACTGCCAAGGCAAAGATGGAGCAATTGTAGAGGGAGTGATGGGCCTCTTCGATGGACGAGCGCCCGCATCCCTGCCCGGCGAGACAGAACCCTTTTTTGCCAGCAGCGCCCACGTGGCCCGCCTGCTGGGGATCCCTGTGGTGTTGGTTATCGACGGCAGCGGCCTGGGAATGACGGTGGCCGCTCTGCTCTACGGCTTGAGCCGCTTTGATCCCCGCCTCACCATTGCCGGGGTGATTTTCAACTGCGTGGCCTCAGAGCGGCACGGCCAGATTTTACAGCAAGCAGCAGCGGCGGCGGGGATCCCGGTCCTGGGCCAGTTTCCCCGCCGTGAGGATCTGCGCCTGCCCAGCCGCCACCTGGGGTTGGTGCCCGTCTCAGAACTGGATCACTTCCCCCGCTGGCAGGAGACCTGGGCCGATCTGGCCGAGCAACACCTGAATTGGGATGAGCTACTGCCCTTGATTCGCTCCTTGCCGCCGGCGGTGGGGGAGCTGTGGCCAGAGATTTCCCCACAACCGCGTCGGGTTCGGGTAGGGGTGGCCCGCGATGCCGCCTTTAACTTCTACTACGCCGACAACCTAGATCTCCTGCGGGCCTGTGGCGCCGAGCTGCTGGAGTACTCTCCCCTGCAGGTGGGGCTGTGGCCCCCGGATCCCTGCGATGGCCTGCTGCTGGGGGGCGGGTTCCCAGAACTGTTTGCCGCGACCCTCTCCGAAAAAATAAGCCACCGCCCACCGCCGCCCGCCCACCCACCCCTCTATGCCGAATGCGGCGGGCTGATGGTGCTGGGACGATCCCTCACCGATTTCAAGGGAAAGACCTACCCCCTGGCCGGGCTGCTGCCTATCCAGGTGGACATGGGCGACCGGCTGTGTCTGGGCTACCGCGAGGCCACTGTCCTGCGCCCAACCCTGCTGGCCAAGGCCGGGGATCGCCTACGAGGGCACGAATTTCACCGCTCCCGCAGCACCCCTCTCTCCCCCAACCCAATCTACATCTGGGGATCCCCGCCTCACCAGGAAGGATGGACCAGCCAGCGCCTGCACGCTTCCTACCTGCATCTCCACTGGGGATCTCGTCCCGATCTGGCAGTGCGGCTACTCCAGAATTTCTTAAGGATTGCTCAAGGCGCTCCTGATCCCGCCTAAAATGAAGCAGCGATGTAGCCCAAGTCTCCTGTTGTCGCGTCCGCCTCAGCCGCTTTTTGGGCCTCGCCTCAACAGGGTGCTGGTCATTGTCCAAAAAAAACCTGCCAGCCTGCTCTGGGAGCGGAGATCGGCAAGTTGGATGCAAATTCAAAGCAGGGGAGTGATAAAGATCGCCATTCAGGGGCCAAAATCCGCTCCGATAGCAGGTTTCACCGATCCCCAGTTGCTCTTTGAGACTCTTTAAGCAATCAGTCTCCCTCCTTCCAAATCCGCAGGCCACAACATCGAGTGTTTCCCTCTAGTTATCCGTGATATTCCTGAGTCTTTTCTCAGCATCATTCCTCGGGAACTTACCCTAGTTCCATCCGTCTGTAAGGCCTAGCCCCGCCACAATTGCCCCGGCCAGGCAAAATCTTCACTGATAAAGCCCTTCAGGATCAGGGCCCAAGCCCCACTGCAGGAAAACTGACCGGTTCTTGGCAGAGAGCCGAGACCAGCAGGCAAGAGTTTTGAATTAGGGTAAACTTTAATGTCTCTTCCGAGAAGAGTGTTAAATGCTACATCCTACTGCCTTAGACTTTACATAGCGTGCTATTTGGTCTTCAGTAGCCTTGGTTGATCTCTGGAGAGAGGCTAAATGGATCCCTTTCTTGAGGATTTGTCGATTGTTATGCTAGATCTGACTCTAAGTGACTAGGCATAAATTACTAGAATGCGCTCCCAATGGGCCAACTCACTATAGGAGGAGTGTGATGTTCGCACGGTTGGCGGAGCAATACCGCAGCTACGTTCAAGACCTGGTGATGAGTTTGCAGGCTCTGGCCATCGTTTTGGAGAAGCGGGGCTACCCGGCTTCTTGCTACACCTGCGGCACCTCATTTGAGAGCGCCTCCTTCATGGTCAGCTTACGGGAGGGGCACTTGATTCGCTTTTTGGTTTCCGAATGCTCTATCAGTTGGACGGAGATGCGGGATGACCGGGAGCTCATGAAGCTAGAAGGGGCAGAAGCCATTCGCCAACTCCAGGATCTGGCAGAGCTGATCAAAGACGATCTGGCTGCTGCTGCGCCGGCAGAAGCTCTGGCCACCAGCAGTTGATTCCCATGCAACTGGGCAACAAAGACAGCCTACGATCCCCTGAACTTCACTTCGGCTAGGCCAAGCTCTGGGCCCCTCCCCAGACTCTTGCCAGCGCCCAAGAGACCCTCTACTTCCAGTACTCACTACAGTCCTTTATACCCCCAAGGGGATTCGAACCCCTGTCGCATCCGTGAAAGGGATGTGTCCTAGGCCTCTAGACGATGGGGGCATCCCAGAAACGACGCGATCTTGATTGTAAAGAGGGAGGTTTAATTTTGTCAACTTAAATCTTTCTCATGTCCTCTCCTAGTCGGCGTCTCCCGAGTCCCGTTCTGCCAAGTTCAGGATCAAAATCCCCAGCAGAGCCAGGCCCAGCAAGCTGGCAATCACGAGGGGTTCACCTGGGATCACATCCATGCTATGCCTCAATCTGTCAACGCTACAGGCTGCCGGCTCCGAGCAACACAGTACGGCCCGGGGGCGGCAAACCGTCCTAGGCGGAGCAGACGTCCGGTGGCTTACACTACACTAAAAAGTAATAACCCATCGCTTGGACTGGCATGATTCCCACCGTTATCGAGCAATCTGCACGTGGCGAGCGCGCCTTTGATATCTACTCGCGTCTATTGCGGGATCGGATCATCTTCCTGGGCACCCAGGTGGATGACGACATTGCCAACCTGATCGTGGCCCAGATGCTCTACTTGGAATCCGAAGACCCCGAGAAAGATATTTACCTCTACATCAACTCTCCTGGCGGCTCCGTCTACGCCGGTATGGCCATCTACGACACTATGCAGCACATTCAGCCGGATGTCTCCACCATCTGCATTGGGTTGGCCGCCAGCATGGGAGCCTTTTTGCTGGCAGGGGGCGCCAAAGGCAAACGCATTGCCCTTCCCCACGCCCGCATCATGATTCACCAGCCCCTCGGTGGAGCTCAGGGGCCAGCCACCGACATTGAGATTCAGGCCAAAGAGATCCTCTTCATCAAAAACAGTCTCAACAGCCTGCTTGCCTACCACACCGGTCAGCCCCTGGAGCGCATCGAACGCGATACCGACCGCGACAACTTTATGACTCCAGAGCAGGCCAAAGAATACGGCCTCATCGACCAGGTGATTACCAGGAGACCCCAACCATCCTTGGCCGCCGTTTCTTAACCCCTCTGGCCGCTGCAGACAAACCCACCTAGCTCCCTTCTCAAGGGAGCTTTTGCCTTTTTCAGGGATCCCACCCTAAGGATATTAAGAAAGCCAAAGAAATCTATATTTTCGGCCCCAAGCCAGAAGCCTCACTTTAACCAAACTAATCGAACTCATAAAGAAAGTAATGATCAGCCCATCATTGCGGATGATAACTTAGGATTAAACCAGTGTGGATCTACATCTGCCGAGATTCTAGCTTAGACACTGTCTAGAGGTCTTCCCACTGGGTTTACAAAATCCAGTGCGTCGAAGCTAGCAATTGGAGGCGCTTGAGAAGGAGGGTTCAGGACTTTCATCTGTGTAGATGAAGTGTGTCTTGAAGCCCAAGTATGACCTCACAGGTGTGGGGCAGGCTCATTCCCAAAAACCCGGTGGTCTGGGGTTTTGCCCCTGGGTTTTTGCATCTTGGCTACATTTGTGAATGGCATTTTTGTCATGCGTTAAAGGGAGATCAACGTGGCCTACTCAGCAACCCAAACCAGAAAGGGCTATCAAGCCGGCGTCAAGGATTATCGACTCACGTATTACACGCCCGATTACACGCCCAAGGATACTGATATCCTGGCCTGTTTCCGGGTTACTCCTCAGCCGGGCGTTCCCCCCGAAGAGGCCGGGGCGGCGGTGGCGGCTGAGTCCTCGACCGGCACCTGGACAACGGTATGGACAGATTTGCTCACCGACTTGGATCGGTATAAGGGCCGCTGCTACGACATCGAGCCGGTTCCGGGCGAAGAGAATCAATACTTCTGCTTCGTCGCCTATCCGCTGGATCTGTTCGAGGAAGGCTCGGTCACCAACATGCTCACCTCGATCGTGGGCAACGTCTTCGGCTTCAAGGCCTTGAAAGCGTTGCGGCTAGAGGATGTGCGGATCCCGGTGGCGTACCTGAAGACCTTCCAGGGCCCTCCCCACGGCATTCAGGTGGAGCGGGACAAATTGAATAAGTACGGCCGCCCGCTGCTGGGCTGCACCATCAAGCCCAAGCTGGGCCTTTCCGCCAAAAACTACGGACGGGCTGTGTACGAGGCGCTGCGGGGTGGTCTGGACTTCACCAAAGACGACGAAAACATCAACTCCCAGCCCTTCCAGCGCTGGCGGGATCGCTACCTCTTTGTGATGGAGGCTGTCCACAAGGCGCAGGCAGAGACTGGCGAGATCAAGGGGCACTACCTGAACGTGACGGCGCCCACTTGTGAGGAGATGTTCAAACGGGCGGAGTTTGCCAAGGAGATTGGCGCCCCCATCATCATGCACGACTACCTGACTGCCGGATTTACCGCCAACACCAGCTTGGCTAAGTGGTGCCGCGACAACGGCATCCTGCTGCACATTCACCGCGCCATGCACGCCGTGATTGACCGGCAGAAAAACCATGGCATCCACTTCCGGGTGCTGGCCAAGTGCTTGCGCATGTCCGGTGGCGACCACCTGCATGCCGGTACGGTGGTGGGCAAATTGGAGGGCGACCGCGCCATCACCATGGGCTTTGTGGATCTCATGCGGGAAAACTACGTGGAGGCCGACCGCTCTCGTGGCATTTTCTTCACCCAAGATTGGGCCTCTATGCCCGGGGTGATGCCGGTGGCCTCAGGTGGCATTCACGTCTGGCACATGCCAGCGCTGGTGGAGATCTTCGGCGACGACGCGGTGCTACAGTTTGGGGGCGGAACCCTGGGACACCCCTGGGGGAACGCTCCAGGCGCGACGGCCAACCGGGTGGCCTTGGAAGCCTGCATCCAGGCCCGCAATGAAGGTCGGGATCTGGCCCGCGAGGGCAACGACATCATCCGCGAAGCAGCCAAGTGGTCGCCAGAGCTGGCGGCTGCCTGCGAGCTGTGGAAGGAGATCAAGTTCGAATTCAAGCCCGTCGATACGCTTTAAAGAAAGATCTGCCGGGGGCAAGGGATCCCCACCGTTCTCTTGCCCCGCTGCTTCGGCTTGCCCCTGGACTGGTCATGGATCTGAAACAGATCGCCAAAGATACGGCCAAAACCTTGATCAGCTACCTGACCTATCAGGCGATGCGCACGGTGCTGGCCCAACTGAGCGAGACGGATCCTCCTAGGGCTCTTTGGCTGCAGCAGTTCTCGGCCCGGCAAAACCTTCAGGAGGGGGAAACCTACCTGCGGGCTTTGCTGGCAGAGCGGCCTGACCTGGCCTATCGCATCATGACCGTTCGCGAGCACATTGCGGCGGAGGTGGTGGACTACCTGCCGGAAATGGCCAAGACCGGCATTCAACAGGCCAACATGGAACACCGCCGTAGCCACCTGGAACGGCTGACCTCCGCGCCGGGATCCCTGCCGGTCACGCACCCGGAAGCAGGATCCCCTCTACAGAACCCTACACCTGAAACGGAGTAACTTTAGTCATGCAAACCTTACCGAAAGAGCGCCACTACGAAACCCTTTCTTACCTGCCGCCGCTAACGGATCTGCAAATTATCAAGCAGGTGCAGTACATCTTGGATCAGGGCTACATCCCTGCCATTGAATTCAACGAATCCTCTGAACCGACGGTTCGCTACTGGACTCTGTGGAAGCTGCCCCTCTTCAGCGCCACTTCTCCCCAGGAGGTGCTGACCGAGGTACAGGCCTGCCGCAGCGCCTACCCCAATTGCTTCATCCGTGTGGTGGGTTTCGACAACATCAAGCAGTGCCAGGTACTCAGCTTCTTGGTTTACAAGCCCAGCGGCCTACGCTAAGAGAGGTTCGGGGCAATTGGTCTAATTCCCAGTCAATCAGCGCGGAGGGAGAGCTTCTCCCTCTTTTTTATTTCTTGCTTCGCATAGCCATTCTCACTCTCAAAAAACAGTCATTTCAAACAGCAACGAAACGGTTCCTTGCCTCGTTATTGCTACACAACGCTGTCGCGAAGG
>NZ_JANSJA010000135.1:0-1948 GCF_047462335.1 Synechococcus sp. H60.1 | reverse complement strand
GGGAGAGGGGTTGGGGGTGAGGGGCCCCTTTTTAGGATCCGATCCCCAAAAGCGCTCCCAATCCCACGGCCAGGAGAGCTGCTAGGGTCGTTTGAATGCCGTTCACCACTTCGTTGCTCATCCAAGCCAGGCGAGGTTGCAACACCACCCCCATCCAGCTTTCTGCCAAGGTGGCCAGAATCCCACCCAGACAGCAAATGCCCAGCCAAAACGGGTCTCCTCTTACCCACTCCCCACCGATCCCCCAGGCCAACGTGGCCATCCCTACCGCTGCCGCCATCCCTGCCAGGGATCCCTCCAGGCTCACAGCTCCCTCTGTGCCCGCCGGCACCGGCTGAAAGGTGGTGATCAAAAAGGTCTGGCGTCCGTAGGCTTTTCCCACTTCGCTGCTGACGGTATCGGCCAACTTGGCGGCGAAGCTGGCGCTATACCCCAACCACCAGAGGGGATGGGCAAAAAGTGCATATCCCACCGCACAGGCAGCCCCCGTCAGGGCAGATCCCCAGACATTTTCCGGCCCTCGCGCCCCCTCCCGCTTCTCGGCGATCCCCTGCGCCTGCTTGCGCCGGATCCCCAGCCGGGTGACGGCGGTGCCGACTAAAAAATAGGCGGCTACTACTAGGTAACCCCGCCACCCCAGGCCCCCCCACACCAGCAGGCCAAGCAAGCCTGCATGGAGAACCCCAGCCCGCGTCAACGCCCTTTGCGGGATCAGCAGAGCCAGCGCCACCAAGGCCAGGTTGAGCCAGAGCGCCACTCCCCACTGACTTAGAAGCCACACCTGACCCATCGGTGCCCTCCATCAGCAGAAAGGGCGGCTAGGAACTAGCCACGGCAACGGAGAGGGAGGGATTCGAACCCTCGACGGAGCTTTTGGGCCCCGTAACTTCTTAGCAGGAAGCCGCTTTCGACCACTCAGCCACCTCTCCAGAGCGGCAGAGACCCCAGCAAGCTGGGATCCAGCTGCTAGTTCACCCATTGTAGAAGATGGGATCCCACCCGGCAACTGTTCTCGAGCGGGATCCCTTCCGGAACTCAGCTCACCACCTGCACATAGATATCGAAGCTGCCGCTGTTGTCGCCGTAGCTGCCCTTGGCATCGTTGACGTTGAAGGCGATATCCAAATTGGGATCCAGATCCACCTCTTGGGGCTGCTCCGGCGAGGATTCCCAAACCTGATGGGCCACCAGTTGGGCGTTGGGCTGAAACAGCACGAGGCCGTAGCGGCAAAGACCCGGGTAGCGCCACTCTGGCGGGGTCGGGATCCCTTTGCCCAGAGGCGAGCGGATGCTGGTGGAGAAGGAAAAGCCGTAGCGCCAAGCCACATTTTTCACAAAAAAGCGCAGGCGGCTGGCCCGCAGCGGGCGTCCTTGCCAGTGCAAGATATTGCCCGGCTCGTGGTTGACCCGCAGGCCGTAAAAGGCGATCCAGCCCTGCAACTCCCCCTCTTGGGGCTGCGCGCCCTCAATCACCACGGCTTGGCTCCAGTCCAAGTCGCTGCCATCACAAGTAATCTGGGGCGGAACTTGGGCCGAATCTTGCCTTAAGTTCATTTGCGGCAGTTCTAAGGTATTGGGTGCAGCAGATTGAACAGACATGCCGTCTCCTTTTCTCTTGCAATCTTTTTGGATGTGATGTCTCAAGACAAACTAAGAACCAAGCCGATCCCAGATTCCCCTTCTGGAGGTCTACTGAGAGACCATCCTCCGGCAAATCTAGGTCACTTGAGAAGCTTTATCAAACAAAAACTCAAGGAGCAGAGAGCTCTTTTCTAAGCCATTCCGTTAACTCCTCTTCCCTACATGGAAGCGACAACATGAAAAACGGGGCACAAAGTCAACCTAGGCCCCATCAATTGTCAGATCAACTTTACTTGATGGGTAAGAGCTTTTCTAGAAGAAAAAAGTTACTTGCAATATCTTTTTAGATATCCTCAGCGTTCTGTTA
>NZ_JANSJA010000134.1:0-915 GCF_047462335.1 Synechococcus sp. H60.1 | reverse complement strand
TTCAAGTTTTGCCTGAGTTTATCGCCCAATACCGGAATTTGCCCCCGGAACAACTGGCGGCTGCAGGCCAGGAAGTTCTCCAACTGGCCGATGAGAAGCTCTTTCGCTTCACGATTAGCCCTTAGCAGGAAATCTTGTTTTGGGATCCCTTCAGCATTTGTCAATGGCCTGGAGACGAACTAGCAGGCTGCTTTATCGCTATTTGCACTAAGCCCACTAAGGGATCCGCGCTCGGGCAAACACATTCTAGGGAACAACCTTCAAGCCCGGCAAGCAATCGTCTTGGGTGGCTTGGGATCCCGCAAATATCTGCGGCGGGGCATCGGGGTAGAAGACGGTGATGCCCTTGGCCTGCGGATCCACAATCCAAACGCGGGGGATCCCGGCCTCCAAATAGTCCGCTGCTTTTTGAACTGCAGCCCCAAAGCTCTGACCGGGAGAGAGGATCTCGGTTTGGGGGCTGTCCTCAAAAAGTTGATCATGCCATTGCACCCAAGAGGAAACAGTTTTGACCGTCAGTCTGGGGTTCTGGGTCAAACGGGCGGCCAGGGATCCCTTGACAATCCAACAAAACCAGGAGACCAGGATACCTCGCCGCTTTAACTAAACGCGCAAAATTCCCCACCGTCTATACGGTAGGATGGGTAGCACCCCCAGCTTGAGGCTGGATATACTGTTTCACTATTTCTAAGGCTGCACCAAACAATACACCTAGAATTGTGCCAAAACTTGTCTTTTTCCCAGTATACCCTACTCAGTTGTTCTCCAAATTGCTACCTCAAAACTCGGCTCGATTTCTGAGTTTTGTCATAGAAGGTGCTGCTTACAAGAAGTACTGTACTGACTTTAGCCTTGACTGAGTACCGTAAGGTGAGTAAAACTGTACGGGTAAACAGACGGCAGATGTTGCGACTC
>NZ_JANSJA010000133.1:12895-34218 GCF_047462335.1 Synechococcus sp. H60.1 | reverse complement strand
AGGCGCTATCCCTCCCCACCGTCTATACGGTGGGGAATCCCGCGCCTTACGTTGACAGGCAACCGGTTCGCATCGACAGCCCTGCAGCAGCCATTCGCCGGGGCATCGGCATGTTGCACCAGGATCCCTTGGATTTTCCTTCTCTGACGGTGCTGGAAAACTCTGGAAAACTTTATATCGTCAGGCAGCGGGGCGCTTGGGTTTGGGGTTGCGAGAGAGCCGAAAACGTCTCCGAAAAGCCTGTGAAGAGTTTGGCTTCAACCTCAACCCGGATGAGGCTATCGGCAGTTTGACGGTGGGGGAACGGCAGCAACTGGAGATGCTGCGGTTGCTCTCACTGGGGATCAACACCTTAATTTTGGATGAGCCGACGACGGGCATTTCTGCGGCGCAAAAAAGATCTTTTGTTGATCTTTTGTTTGCGGCTTTGCGTCGGCTGGCAGAGGAGGGCAAGTCGGTGATCTTCGTCTCCCACAAGCTGGCCGATGGGGAATGCTTTTGCGATCGGGTGACGGTGATGCGGCAGGGGGAAGTGGTGGAGGAGCTGACTGTGAAGGGTGAAGACATTTCCCTGCCGGAACAGCGGCTGATCGATTGGATGTTTGAGCGGGAATTGGCGCCCCTGGCTCGGCCCCCCTCTCTGCAAAGAAGGGCAAATCCCCTGTTGGAGTTACGCTCCCTGGTGGTGCGGCATGAGCCGTTTACCTTGGCTTTACCGGATCTGGCGGTGCAGCTGGGGGAAGTGATTGGGTTGGCCGGTTTGGAGGGCAGTGGGCAACGCTCTTTCCTGCTCACCTGGGCAGGGTTGTTGCCGCCCAGGCAGGGCCAGATTCTCTTGGCAGGGCGGGAGATGACCAGGCCGTCCTTACGGCGACCATCTTCGCTCTGGGGTGGGGTTTTCTCTAGCGGATCGGCTGCGAGAAGGGCTGATCCCTGGCTTGACGTTGCAGGAGCATTTTGCCCTCCAGCAGCGGGATCCCTGGATTAACTGGGCTCTGGCCCGTCAACAGGCTGAGGCGGCCACCGAACACAGCGGGGCAGCTTGGTAGCCCCGTACTCAGCGCTCCGCGCCGCTGACGCGAGTAGTACAGTGAAGAAAAGCCCGCTCGCGTTAGCGGGACGTAGTCCTTAAGCAACTTGAGTCGCTCGCCAATGCTATAACAAGCAAGTACCCACCCCGGTGAAAGACCTGGACAGTGCTGTAAGTCACAAGTAAGCGGAACCTTGAGACTGGGTTCCAGGGAGCCGTCTAGGGGGGTCTTGACAGCGCCTTTGCGAGTCTATCTGTGGACTGCGTAAGAATCCCCCGACTTTAGTCGGGGGTGTCAATTCGGCGTTTGCGGTCACCTCTACAGCAGGGTGGAACAACTCTCGGGGGGCAGCCAGCAACGCAGCCAGTTGGCCCTATTGCCCACACTGGCCTGGGGATGGATGGGCTGCACCCTGCTGCTCTTGCTCGGGGATGGGATCCTTGCCTTCTGGGTTTGGACGGGGGGCTAACTTAGCTCCAGCGGGGCAAGTAGCAGGAAAAATCCTGTTTCTTAACAAACCGAAAGGGCCCGGAAAGGGATCCCCAGACCACTTGATCCGTTTCCGGGTCGCGGCCCTGATCCAGGCTGTGGAAGTAGTCGGCCCCAATCTCGAACTCGCTATAGAGATAGGTGGTTCTGCCCTTGCGCTCGACGATACAGCCTTTGCCGGGCACGCTGCGGCCCCGGTAGCAGGATCCCGTCCACTCCACCTGGGTTACACAGCCGGGCAAGAGTTCCAGCTCTGCCGCCGTCAGGCCGGCCAATTGCTCCAAGTTCCGACCGGCACATTTGTAGGCCTCTGGAGAGGTCAGGGCATAGTTTTGGATGCGGATCCCGTCGGCGGTCTCGAAGAGATGGATGACCCGCTGCCGGTAGGGCTGGTCGGGGTAGATATCGTACAGTTGCTCCACGTAAAACCCTATCCCCTGAAACACTGACCACGGCAGGGGGCACTGGTAGACGTGAATATTGGCAAACCAAACCGGCTCGGCCATAGCCTGGTGCAGATTGTTGAAATGTCCGGCCATCCAGGTGGCCAGTTGGGCCAGTTGCGGCGAAACCGACATAGCGCGGGCAAAATCCTAACCAAGGGCAAACCTATTATCCAAGACGCTCGTCCTAGCTGCCAAAGCAAGCCTTCAGGCCGCGAGCTAGAGTAGAAGAATGCAATCTGTTGCCACTTGGCCTATGTCTGCTGCACCTCTTCCTCTGCTGGGGCAATCTTTGGCTGCCTTGAAAGAGTGGGCAGTTGAGCAGGGGCAGCCGGCCTACCGCGGGCAACAACTGCACACCTGGCTCTACCAAAAAGGGATCCGCTCCCTGCAGGAGGTGACGGTCTTTCCCAAAGCCTGGCGCGAGGCGCTGCAGGATTATCCTGTGGGGCGCTCCCAGGTTGTGCAGCGGATAGAATCCCGCGACGGCACCGTTAAGTTGCTGCTGCAGCTAGCAGATGGGGAGTTGATCGAGACAGTGGGGATCCCAACCGCCAAGCGGCTAACTGTCTGCGTTTCCTCCCAGGTGGGCTGCCCCATGGCCTGCGACTTCTGCGCCACCGGCAAGATGGGCTACCGGCGCAACCTCAAGTTGCACGAAATCCTGGATCAGGTGTTAACGGTGCAGGAGGACTTTGGCCGCCGCGTCAGCCACGTGGTCTTCATGGGTATGGGGGAGCCCCTGCTCAACCGCGACACCGTGGTGCAGGCCATCCGCCGCCTCCACCAAGATATCGGCATCGGCCAGCGGCACATTACCCTTTCCACCGTGGGCGTGCCCCGGCAAATTCCCTGGCTGGCAGAGCAGAATCTGCAAGTTACCTTGGCCGTCAGCCTGCATGCCCCCAACCAGGAGCTGCGGCAGCAGTTGATCCCTTCTGCAGCCCACTACCCCCTAGAGGCCCTGATCCGGGATTGCCGCGACTACATGCTGCGCACCGGGCGGCGGGTCAGCTTTGAATATACGCTGCTAGCGGGGGTGAACGATCTGCCCCTCCATGCCCGCCAACTGGCGCGTCTGCTGCAGCAGGCCAGCCAGGCGGGGGCCCGCCTGCACGTCAACCTGATCCCGTACAACCCCATTGCCGAGGCCGACTATCAGCGCCCCCAGCCGGCGCGAGTGGCGGAGTTCGTCCGGCTGCTTGAAGAGCACCACGTGCGGGCCAGCGTGCGCCAAACCCGCGGCCTGGATGGCAACGCCGCCTGTGGTCAACTACGGGGATCCTTTCTGCACGCTTCCCCCCCGCCCTTGCCTTCCCCTGGGCCAGCCCTTGGCCGTTCTTAGATGCTCAAGTTCGGAGTTTTTTTGCAGTTGCCACCGGCAGGGCGGGAGGCAGCCAAACGCGAAAATGCGTCCATCCTTCCGAGCTGCTGACGGAGATCTGGCCCCCCATGTGCTCCACCAGTTGCTTGACCAGGGCCAGCCCCAGGCCGGTGCCGCCGTGCTTCCAGCGATCCGACTGCGGGATGCGGTAGAACTTCTCAAAGATGCGGGGCAGCTCCGATTCCGGGATCTCGCTGCTGTTGCTGCAGACAAAGAGGATCCCTTCTCCTTCCCAGGCCACCTGCAGGTGGATGGATCCCGCGGGGGCGGTGTATTTGACGGCGTTGTGCAGCAGCTCGCGCAAGATGCGGCCCAGGGCCGTGGGATCCGCCTCAAGGGGTGGGATCCCCTCTTCTAGGTGCAGTTGCAAACTTTGGTTTTTGGCCTGGGCCAGGGGCTGAACTGCCGCCACCAGATCCCGCAAATAGCGCGGCAGAAAGATCTCTTCGGGTTGGAGCAGATACTTCTCGGCTGCCAGCCGCTGCATGTCCAGCAGGTCGTTGATGAGATCAATTTGGCGGTTGCATTCCTTGAGGGCGATGGCGAAATAGTGCTGCTGCTTCTCGGGGTTATCGTGGGCTATTTGCAACATTTGTAGGGCCATGCGCACATTGGTCATGGGGGTGCGCAGCTCGTGGGAGACGGTGCTCAAGAAATCGTCCTTGAGCAGGTTGAGCCGCTCCAATTCCTTCACCTGGGCCTGGGCCGCCTCATACAGACGGGCCTGCCGCAGAGCCAGAGCAGACAGGTTGGCCACCTGATAGGCCAGTTGTCTCTCCGCTTCGGAAAACTCCTGCTGCCGCTCCAACAGCAGCAGCCCCAGCCGCTCTTGCTTGTCCCAGAGGGAGCACGCCAAAAGCTGTACCCAGTGCCCCTCTCGCTCCTTTTGACAACAGCAGTGGACTTCCCAGGGCTGGTCAAGAAACGCATGGGAGTGCAGCAGGTGCCTCAGCTCGGGATCGTTGAGGCAGGCGGGATCCGCCCTCTCCGGAAACGAGCAAGCCGGGATCCAAGAGGACCCATCGGCGCCAGTCAAGAAAATATGACAGCCGGTTAGGTTGAGGGCCTCGGCCAGGCTCTTGACCACCTCTTCCAGGATCTCCCCCTCCTTGAGGCTGGCCACCATCTGGCCGCTGAGGGAGCGCAGCACCGCCTCAAAGCGCAAAGCCTGCTGCAGCTTGGCAGTACGCAGCGCCACCTGGGCTTCCAGCTCGCGGTTGAGGGCTTCTAGCTGCTGCTGGGCCCGCTTTTGCTCGGTGATCTCCCGCCCCACCGACAGGATCTCCACCAGTTGGCCCTGGCTGTCGAAAATGCCCTGATCCACCCAGCTCACCCAGCGGGATTGGCCATCTTCGCCGGGGTACTCCCGCTCGCTGCGGTGGTAAGGATGCTCAGGCGTCAGAGCCGCAAGGGACTGCAGCACCGCGGCTTGCTCTTCTTCCGGGAGCAGATCCCGCCAAGGTCGGCCCAACACTTCTTCTGGGGAACAGCCAAAAAAGCGCAAGAGCGCAGGGTTGCCGTAGGTAATTCTCCCATCGGGCTGAAAGCGGCAGATCAGCTCCGTCTGCTGCTCCACCACAGCGCGGTACTGCTGCTGCTGTTGCCAGAGGCGATCCAGCAAAGCTTGTTGGTTGGTGGCCGCCTGCTGCCAAGCTTTGGCCAGGATCTGCACTTCTTGGATAGGGCCGGGATCCACAGGGGGCCAGGCCGGGATCCCAGTGTGCACAAATTGCTCCGCTATTTGGGTAAGGCGGCGCAGCGGACGAGAGAGGGCTTCGCTGAGGAGGATCCCGGCGGCCAAAAAGCCCAGCAGCAGCCCACCCCCCAACAGGGCCGCCTGCCGAGCACTGGCATAGACAGGGGCTAAAAGGGCGCCCTCCGGGATCCCGTAGACGAAGTAAAAGCCCGGCCCCCATTGATCCTGAATGGCCGTCACCTGCACCCAGTAAGGGATCCCGTCCACCCTAAGGCGCAGCAAACCTTCAGAGGCCGCCGTTGCCCAGGATCCCACCTGCTCTTGCACAGCCAGCAGCGGCTGGGGAGAGAGCTCCTCCCTGCCGGCCACCACCTGGCCTTCTTCATCCAGCAACCAGCTCACCCCTGGATACGCCAAGCTGGCCTGCAGATCCTCCAGAAAAGCCTGCAGTTGCTGAGCCGAGAGAGCAGCCACCAAGCTGCCGTAAACCCGCCCCTCCACCTCGGCCAAGGGCAGCGCCGCCAGGATCAGCCGCTCCGGCCTCTGATTGGGAAACTCGACAAAAAAGTTGCTCACCACCCAGGTACGGCGGGCCTCTTCCTGTTGCAGGATCCCGGGAAACCAAGACAGCCGCCGCAAATCCACCAAGCCCAACTGCCGCTTCAAGCCGGTGGGATCCCCGCTTTCCGGATCCCGCTGGCGGCCCTGGACGGATCCCGGCTTCAGGCCTGGCGTGTGGTAGGTCCAGATCGACCCACCGGTGTGGCGGCGGGCGGTTACAAACCCCCCCTCCGCTGAGACAAAGCCGATATAGCTCAGCTCGGGAAACTGCTGCAACTGGCGGGCAAAATAGGCCTCAAGCCTCTCCAGATCTTGCGGCTGAAGCGCGGCCAACTTGGGCAGTAGCTCCCACTGGACTGCCCCTTGATTGAGGGCATTGATCTGAAGGGGAGCTTGGAGATAGCGCCTGAGGTGCTCTTCAGTGCGATGGTTAACCTCACTCTTCAGGTGCTCGGCCAACTGCAGCGCCATCTGCCGGCCAGCCCGCCAGGAGAGATAGCCCACCCCGCCTGCCCCCCCAGCCACTGCCAACAACAGCGGCAACAGCAGCGCCACCTGCAAAGGAACCGCTCGAGAAGTGAGGAAGGGCAGGCGCATTGGAGAAGAAGAGGAAAACTGCATGGGATCCCTAGGCTTGGGGCGGCTCCAGAGCTCGCTGCAAAGCGCCGAGGAGAATTTCGGCACCAATGGCCAATAGCGCCACCGGGATCGCTCCCACCAACAGGATAGCGTTGTCGTAGAGGGCAAACCCCAGCGTGATGAAGCTGCCCAGCCCGCCCGCCCCGATAAAGGCCGCCAGCGTGGCGCTGGCAATGACCTCGATAGTAGCGGTTTTAACACCGGCCAAGATTACCGGCAACGCCAAGGGGATCTCCACATGGCGTAGCACCTGCGCCGGCGTCATGCCCATTCCCAAAGCAGCTTCGCGTAGAGCCGGATCGAGACTGCGGAAGGCCACATCCGTGCTGATTAAAATGGGGGGCAAGGCCAAGATCGTCAGGGCAATCGCTGCCGACTGAAAGCCAAGGCCAAAGTAGGGAATGGCCAAAAACAAAATCGCCAAGCTGGGGATCACCCGCAAGCTGCCGAAGGCATTGATCACCACGAGGGAAACCACCTGCGAGCGGGAGCTGCCAAAACCCAAGGGCAGGCCCACCAGCAACGCGATCCCCAGCGGCACCACCACCAGTTGCAGGTGCTGGAGGAAAGCTTGAACTAGCAGGTCGCTGTTGCTTTGAGCATAGTGCAAGGAGCGATCCAGGAGGCTCATCGAGAGCTACACGCAGAGTAGCTTGGTAGCCCCGTACTCAGCGCTCCGCGCCGCTAGCGCGAGTAGTGCGGGGCGGAAAAGCCTTCGAGCGACTGGAGTCGCTCGCCAATGTTATGTTGTAATCCTAAGTTAGCACCTACCCCGGTGAAAAACCCGGACAGTGCCGTAAGTCAACAAGTAAGCGGAACCTTGACGCTTTGTCTCTAGGAACCGTCTAAGGGCGTCTTGACAGCGCCTTTCCGAGTCCAACTGTGGACTGCGTAAGAACCCTTCGACTTTTTTAGTCGGGGGAGTGTCAAATCCCCGCGAATCAACAGACCAACCCCGCTGTAGAGTTTGCAGTCAGCCCCTATATTTTGCCAGCCCTCTTGACTTGTTTGCTCGCTCCTGGCCTAATTCAACTCAGCCCTCTCTCCATTCCCCCTTGAGACGCCGTCTACTTGAGTTCTGGCGCCGTCGCTTTCCCCACAGCCTGCGCACTCAGGTAGCGCTGGTGATTGCCAGCCTTTCCTTTGTCCCCAACTTGGTTTTCATCCTGTCGGTGCAGTGGATCCTGCCCGGCACAGAGCTCAGTCCCGAGGGATCTCTCCTGCTGCTGTTGTGGATCCCTCTGCTGGCGGTGCTATCGGCGCTGGCAGGCTATGCCTTGTCTTCCATGCTCTTGCGGCCCCTGACGTTGCTGGCCCGCGAGCTGGCCCACCTAGAAACCTTGATCAACCAGCCAGACCGCTGGACTTTGCTGCTCCGCCCAGGGGATCCCCAAGAGGCTCTGATCCTGCGGCAAGCTTTTGCCCATTTGCTGCGCCAAATCCAAAGCGATCAAAGACGGCGGGAGGCCTTCACGGCTACCTTGGTGCACGATCTAAAAACTCCTCTCATTGCCTTTGGGCATCTGCTAAGTGCTCTCAAGCAGGAGCTCCCCTTGAGTCCCCAGGAGCGGCTGGCCCTGCTGAATCGCATGCTGGAGGAGAACCAGCGCAACCTGGCCCTGGTGCAAAAGATGGTGGAGGCCTACCGCCTAGAGCGGGGCGAGATCGCCCTGCATCCCCAGCCCTGTGATCTGGGATCCCTGGCCCGACGGGTGGCCGAACGTATGGGATCTCTGGCTCGAGAGCGGGAGATCGACCTGCAGGTGGAGGGAGAAGGGTGGGGCGCCGCCGATGAGGACGAGCTGGAGCGGGCGCTGGTGAACCTGGTGGACAATGCTTTGCGCTACGCCCGCCATGCGGTGGTGCTGACCGTCAGCCCCCGGCAGATCCAGGTGCGGGATGACGGGCCCGGCCTGCCGGCTCCCCTGGAAGATCTGGCCCAGCCCTACATCGCCCAACCCATTCACATTGCCGGCCAGCACTACCCGACCGGCTCAGGAGGTCTAGGGCTGTACATCGCCAAGCGTATCCTGCAAGCCCACGGAGGAGACTTGCGTTTGGTGGAGACGGGATCCCAGGGCACTACCCTGGCCCTGGTGCTGCCCTGATCCCCAGCCCCGCCAGAGGGAGAAAAACACCGAAGGCAGTTCCCTGCTTCGCGTTAGCGGTGTGGAGCGCTTGCAGTTCACTCGACGGGACGGCCCCGATACATCAACCGGTACTTTGCCGGTGGGGGCGCAGCCGTTTGCTCTTGGCGTTCTTCTGGTGCAACGGGCGGGGAAGGAAGGGAGCTGTCTTTTTCAGGCCGCAAACCCGCCTGCTCGAGAACCGCGTGAAGAGCTGCCGTGTCAATGGGAAAAGGCCACCTGGCTGCCTTGTAAACTTGCTCGAGGGAGTGAAGAATGTCGTCGGCTTCGGCCAAACCAGGGATCACCTCGGCTGCCCCCTGGTAAATGGCCCAGCGCCGCTCTGCCGGCTCAATGCGGCGACGGGGGTGATGAGTGAGAATCACAGGGATATCCGGAAGCCGGCTCCGACACTCTCGACAAAAGGCATAGGGGTTAAACAGCCCCGTCGTCATATCCACCACCATCAGATCCGGAGGATGAGTTGCCGCCACCTCCACCAGATCTGCCTGAGGAGAAACCAGCACCACTGCATGGCGCTGAGACTCCAGCACCGACTTCCAGAGCTGGGCCTGCCAAGGCTGACCCTGAGCCACCAAAACGGTCTTGGTCACGGTGAGCAGAGATAGGTGAGCAAAAGGGGAAGGGGAAATCTGCACGAGTTAACGGCTCGCCTCAGTTCACAACTTTGCCTAGGGCGCAAGCTAGCATTTCCAATCAAGAAGAAACAGTAACTAGCTATACAGGTAGTGTTGGGCCGACCCCGCCGCTCGGGTAGCTGAAACTCCACCAATTTGCGGCAGATTTTTGGGTACAGTTTGTCCGGCAGCTTCAGCGCTTGCCTTGCTCGGGCAAACCAACCTCAGCTTTCTCTTCGGTTTCGGATCCCAGCTCGGCCTGCAAGGCTTGCCACTCCTCTGGGGAGAGGGAGTGAAGTTTCTCTTGGATTTGCTGCCTCTCAAAAGCGGCCCACTGGGCCTTCAGGGTCATTTCCCTGCTCAACACCCGCTTCAGGTAGCCCACAGTCCAGACCAGGCACCCCAGCAGAAACACCACGCTTGACACCTGCTGCGCCGCGCCCGTATCCAAGCCGGCCCAAAGCAACAGCCCGTAGAAAAGTCCTCCCCCCAAGAGCAGGGCTAGGCCAATGCCGAGAACATCCCGTCTACGCATGGCTCAAGCGCTTAGATAGCGGCAGGCTCTAGAGCGAACGCGGCTTGGGCCGAAACGTCATGAAGGGAGCCACGAGCACCATACCGGGGAAGAAAAACAAAACTAGGAAAAACATCAACACCTTTTCCCAGGCACCGCTATAGTTCCAGCGCTTGTCCACGTACACCAAAAACAAGAACGGCAGCACCAGCAGGTAGAGAACTGCTAGGGCAGCATAGGTCAAGCCAATGAGCGTTGGGGTCGAAAGCATCTCCAGTTGCCTCAAATTAGCCTGTGCCAATCCAGCCCGCATCGGGGTTACATTACAGCATTGTAATAGCGAATAAACTTGTCGGCTTAGCCGGCTCTTCGCCTTATGGCTATAAACTCGTGCTGATGGCCCCGACAGGGCAGGTAGAGATGCATTGTTCGCACATAACACAGCGATTACGCAGAAACTCCAGTTTCCAGTCAGGAGCGGCAATCTTCAGCGCCTCGGTGGGGCAAACGCCTGTACACAAGCCGCAGTCCACGCACGAATCTGGGTCGATCTGAATTTCTTTGGCCCGCTCGGCCACCTCAATGCCTAAAGACTGCACCCACTCTAGACCCGCCTCCACCTGGTCGATATCTCCCGAGAGCTCCACCACCAGGGTGCCCACTTCGTTGGGGGTTACTCTGGCGCGGACAATGTTGGCGGCTACATCGAAGTCTTTGGCCAGACGATAGGTGAGGGGCACATTCACCAAGTGGCGAGGAAAAATCAGGGTCACTCGTTTGCGCACGGATTTGACTTGCGTATCGGAGGTGCGGTGACTCTTCCAGTATGAGTATGCCAAGGCCGACTGCCAAGTTTGGCCATGCCGCAAGTGCAAAATCTCCTCCTCACCGCCAGAAAGATGGGATCCGCTCCCAACACCGTCTGCCCCCAGGTTGGGAACTACGAAAGGCGCCCCACAGCCTGCCACAATAGGGGCAGAGCGTCTTCGATTCCCATGAACTCAGCCCGGCCCCGGCTCAACTCCGAGCACTATCGACAGATGTTGGTGCGCGATGGCGAGCGCCGCTTCCGCGAATGGCACACCGCCTTTCTCAACTACCAGCGGCAGTTTTTGCAAGAGATGAAGCGACTGCAGCTCCGTTCTTCCTCGAATTGCTAATTTCCTTCGGTAATGCCTACGCCCACCCCTTTGCACCTGCTGCCGATCTGTTCTGAGCCTGATCCTTCCCTCCGCCAAGAAACTTTGGAATTGTTGGAGTGGCCCCGCCTCTGCCAACACTTGGCCAGCTTTGCCGCCACACCCCTAGGCCGCCGCGCCTGCCTAGAGCTGGATCCCTGGCGGAGCCGCGCCGAGAGCGAGGTCTGTCTTGATCAAACGGAGGAGGCCATCCGGCTGGATTGCAGCCAGCCGGGGGGGGTCTCTCTGGACGGGATCCACAACCTGCTGCCGGCCCTGGAACGGGCCGAACGGGGGGGCATTCTGAGCGGGGAAGAGCTGGTGCAGATTGCCACAACCTTGGGGGCTGCTCGCCGCCTTCGCCGTCTCATCGATGCTGATGAGCGCCTGCCCCGCCTGCAGGAGTGGGTGAGCACACTGCGCACCTATCCTGAGCTAGAGCAGGAGATCTTCCGCTGCCTGGATGAGCACGGCGAGGTGAGAGATAGCGCCAGCCCCGCGCTTGCAGACCTACGCCGTCAGCACCGCCAGTACCGCAACCAGATCCAAGAACGCCTACAACAGGTGATGAGCCAGCACCCCCAGGCGCTGCAGGACACGTTGATTGGCCAGCGGCAGGGGCGCTTTGTGCTGATGGTGAAGGCCACCCACCGCGACGTGATCCGGGGCATCGTCCACGACAGCTCTGCCAGTGGGGCCACCCTCTATGTGGAGCCCTACGCTGTGGTGGAGCTGGGCAACCGGCTGCGGGAAACCCAGGCCCAGATCCAGGCGGAGGAAGAGCGAATCTTGGCGGCGCTCTCTGCCCAGGTGGGATCCGTGGCCACCGATCTGGAGCATTTGCAGGCGGTGCTGGTGGGGCTGGAGGTGGCCTTGGCCCGTGGCCGCTACAGTCTTTGGTTGGCGGGCAATCGCCCCCAGTTTGTCCCGGCAGGATTGCGCCTGCGCCAAGCTAGGCACCCCTTGCTTCTGTGGCAGTCTCGCGAGGAAGGCAAGGGCCCGGAGGTGATCCCGATTGATTTCACCCTCTCCGAGTCCATCCGCGCCGTGGTCATCACCGGCCCCAACACCGGTGGCAAGACGGTTGCTCTGAAGACCTTGGGGCTATTGGTGCTTATGGCCAAGGCGGGGATCTTCCTGCCTGCCCAGGATCCGCCCCAACTGCCCTGGTTCGACGGGGTCTATGCCGACATCGGCGACGAGCAATCGCTGCAGCAAAGCCTCTCCACTTTTTCCGGGCACATTCGCCGCATCAGCCGCATCGTGCAAGCTTTGCAGTCAGACCCGGCGCCGGCCCTTGTTCTGCTGGACGAGGTGGGGGCGGGCACGGATCCTAGCGAGGGTGCGGCCCTGGCGGCTGGGCTATTGGAGTATCTCTCGGAAAAGGCCCTGCTTACCTTGGCCACCACCCACTACGGCGAGCTGAAGGCCCTCAAGTACCAGCATCCCGGCTTTGAGAATGCCTCGGTGGAGTTTGACGAGGCCACTCTAGCCCCCACCTACCGCCTACTGTGGGGGATCCCTGGTCGCTCCAATGCCTTTGCCATTGCCCGGCGGCTGCACCTGGAGCCGGAGATTCTGCGGCGGGCGCAGCAGCATCTGCAGGGGGAAAGCCAGGTGGATAAGGTGATCGCGGGGCTGGAGGCGCAACGGGCCCAGTTGGAAGAGCGGGCCGCCCAGGTGGGATCCCTGCACCAAGAGCTGGAAACCCTGTACCGCCAAATGCAGCAGCGCAGCCGGCAAATGGCTGAGCGAGAGGCGCAACTGGAGTACCAGCAGCGACAGGGGCTGCAAGCCCTCTTGGCCGCTGCCCGCCGGGAGGTGGCCGCCGCCATCCGCAAGTTGCAGCAGGGGGACAATCCCCAGCAGGTTGCTGCTGAGCTGGAGCAGATTCGCGGGCGCTACTCGCCGCCGTCGCCGCCGGTTGAGACTGAGTTCGTGCCGGAGGTGGGGGATCGGGTGCGGCTGAGGGGCCTGGGGCAGACAGGGGAGGTGATTGCCGTCGAAGGGGATGTGTATGTAGTGCGCAGCGGCATCCTCAAGTTCACGGTGCCGCGGGGCCAGTTGGATCCCATCGATGAACATCAGGCCAAACAGCGCCAGCGCCCCAAAGCTCCTCCCTCCCCTCCGCCCACCACTGCTCCCCTGAACCTGCGCACCAGCCGCAACACCCTTGACCTAAGGGGGAAAACTGTAGCCGATGCCGAGGTGATTCTGGAACAGCACTTTGCCCAAGCCCCTCCTGGCCCGGTTTGGATCATCCACGGCCACGGCACGGGACGCCTGCGGGCCGGCGTCCAGGCCTACCTCCAAAATCACCCGCGTGTCCAGAGGTTTGCCCCGGCGGATCCCCAGGATGGGGGTACGGGCGTAACGGTAGCCCACCTGCGGTGAGGCTGAGCGGCTTTCGGCGGGCTGGCTCCAACATTACCGAGAGCCTTGTCCAGTGTGATGAAGGTCTCTGACCTTCCCTCCCCCTTTGGGAGAGGGGCAGACGGTTTCAGACTTGACTTTGGAGCGCCGCTGTTGAGGTGACAGGCTGGGATCCCGCTTGGCGGTGCCGACTTTGCCAAAGCCAGTAGGCGCGCAGCAGTTGGCTATCTCCAATTAACTTGAGCATCACCGCCACCGTCGCACTGGTCCAGCCGAGGGGGCCGAAAGTGGCACCTGCTGCCGCCAACAGGGCCAACCCGGAAAGATTCAGCCCCAAGCCCTGTACCCCCATCCACCAAACGGTCTCACGCTCTAACATTGGCCAGATCCTAGAGGAAGAATTGGATAGCCCTACTCTCCTAAATTTGAGGCGGGATGGGGATATGGCCAAGCCTCAGCCTAGATGCCCAAAGCTGCATGCTTCGGGGGGCGTTATGTCCATAGCGCTTAGCCACCTAGCCCATCCACTCCTGCAATCGGGCCAGAGCCAGCCGCTTTTGCGTTGCAGAGCGGACGCTGCCCTCCGTTAGCCGGTTGAAGCCATGCACCAGCCCCTTGCCTCCCAGCGCCACCAGAGTGACCCGATGGGTTTGCCCCGGCTCAAAACGCACCGCTTGGCCGGAAGGGATGTTGAGGCGCATGCCAAAGCTGGCGGCGCGATCGAACACCAGGGCTCGGTTGACCTCGAAAAAGTGAAAATGGGATCCCACCTGAATGGGCCGATCCCCCCGGTTGGTGACCTCCAGCGTCACAGTGGCCCGCCCGACATTGGCTTGGATGGGATCCTCTGCCAGCAACAGCTCTCCCGGGATCGGGGCTGGTTCAGGGTCGGCAGCAGGTGTGGCTTTGGATTTGCGAGCCATATGGACAACCTCCTGAAGTCTCTGGGTCTTTGGGAGATCCTTAGAAAGCAGCTAGCGAATGGGGTGGTGAAGGGTCACCAGCTTGGTTCCGTCGGGGAAGGTTGCCTCTACTTGAATTTCCGGGATCATCTCCGGGATCCCTGGCATCACGTCCTCTCGGCTCAGCCACGTCAGCCCTTCACTCATCAACTGAGCAACGGTTTTCCCTTCCCGCGCCCCCTCCAAGATGGCTGCGCTCAGGTAGGCCACCGCCTCGGGGTAATTGAGTTTGAGGCCCCGCTGCCGCCGATCCCGAGCTAACTGGGCGGCCAGGTAGATCAACAGCTTGTCTTTCTCCTGGGGGGACAAGTACATGGAGCAACCTCGAAAGATACAAAACGATACAGAACAGACAGCAGCAGGCTCACTTAGCCTAGAGTTGACTTAATTACTTAGTACCACCTCTGGGCGAAAAAAGGCTGCAGAGGCTACAGGGGGTTTCGCTTTTCTTGCCAAACCAAGAGCTTCCACCTCTTTCCACCTCTGCCGTTGCTACTTTCCGCCCCTGCCACCCATGATGAAAGAGTAACAATAAAGTTAAAAATAGAAGTAAAACTTTATCCGATCCTCATTTAGCCCTAGCTTGGTTGACCTGAGATCCATTGGCTAATTCCTCTTAGCAGGTGTTGATTGGGTTCTTTTGAGCAGCCATGAAACTCGAACTGACTCCCAGACAACGGAAGATCCTGTGGGCAACGGTGCGCAGGTATATTGCCACGGCAGAACCTGTCGGCTCCAAAACCTTGGCCCAGTCCTACAACCTCGGAGTCAGCACGGCTACCATTCGCAACGACTTGGCCACTTTGGAGCAGGTTGGGTTGCTGTTCCAGCCCCACACCTCTGCCGGTCGGATCCCTTCTGACTTTGGCTATCGGGTCTATGTGAACGATCTGTTGACCTCCGCCAACATGGATGAGATCCCGAGCGATGCTCCCCAGCCGGAGCCCCATCCTGCGCTGCAGCAGTTGCTGGATCAGCTCAACCGTGAGCTGGGGGACGACCTCGATAGCCTCTTGCAGAGGGTGGCACAGCTTTTGGCCCACTTGAGCGGTTGCATCGCTCTCATCACCCCTCCCCAGGGGCCGGTGGTAGCCGTTCACCATGTGCAGTTGCTGCCGGTGGGGCCAGGGCGGGTGATGGTGCTAGTGGTTACGGATTCCTACCAAACCCATTCGGCCTTGGTTAGCCCACCGGAGTGGCCCGACGATCGGCGCGAGGATCTGGAAGATGAGCTGCAGCTACTGAGCAACTTTCTCACCCTGAAGTTGCGGGGCAAGACTTTTGCCGAGCTGCAGGATCTGAGCTGGTTGAAGCTGGATGAGGAGTTTCGCGCTTACAGCCATTGGCTGCAGCAACTGCTGCGCTCGGTAGTGCAGCGCTACCTACGGCCCTCGCTGGGACAGGTGTTCAGCGCGGGCATGACGGAGCTGATGCGGCAGCCGGAGTTTTCCCAGGCCCAGCGGATGCAGGCGGTGGCCCAGTTGATCGAAAAGGGATCCGAGCAGCTTCAGGGGATGATCGGGCTCTATTCCATGCCAGATAGCCCGTCCACGGGCGAAGCAACTCTTTCGGCCACGGCGGCCAGGAACAAGGCATCCTCTAGCACTCCAGAGCAGGATCCATCCCACAACGTTCCCGTGATCATCTACATTGGCAGCGAGAACCCGCTGGAATCTCTGCACCACTGCACGGTCATTGCCTCAGTTTATCGCCGCCGCTCGGCGCCCCTGGGTGCGGTCACCCTGCTGGGGCCGACCCGCATGGCCTACGAGCGGAGCATCGCTGCTGTGCAGACGGTGGCCTCCCATCTCACTCGGGCCCTTGCCTGAGGGATCCCAGGGAGAACGCGAGGTCTGGGTTGCCCCCGAGCAATAGCCAACTGTGGCCAGGCTTTCTCCTCTTCACCTGCGGGTTCAGTGTGCCATTCGCGAGCGGCAACTGCTTCGCCCCGGCCAGCGGCTGCTGGTAGCTTTTTCTGGCGGACAAGATTCTTTTTCCCTGCTCCAGATCTTGCGGGATTTGCAGCCTCGCTGGGGCTGGCAGATCTTTGTTTTGCACTGTGATCACCGTTGGTCAGCCGATGAGACGGAGTGTGCCAAGTTTTTGCAGGGATGGCTGCAACAGCAGGGCCTGCCCCACGCCGTTGAGACTGCCGATCCCATCCGCTGGGATGAGGCGGGGGCCAGGGCTTGGCGCTACCAGCAACTGAACAAATGGGCGCGCACCTGGAGTTGCGAGGTGGTGACCACAGGGCACACGGCCAGCGACCGGGCGGAGACGTTTTTGTGGAACCTGCTGCGGGGCACGGGGGCTGCCGGCCTGGTCAGCCTAGATTGGCAACGGCGTTTGGACGAGCGGGATCCCACCTCCGCTTGGTTGGTGCGTCCCCTGCTGGGCCTTTCCCGCTGGGAAACGGAAGAGTTCTGCCGACAATACCAGTTGCCGGTCTGGCCGGATCGCAGCAACCAGGATCTGGCTCATGGCCGCAACCGCCTTCGCTTAGAGGTGATGCCCTATCTCAAGCAGCACTTTAACCCGCAACTGGAAGCGGCTTTGAATCGGGCAGCCACACTGTTGCAGGCAGAGCATGAGCTGGTGGTGGCGCAAGCCGCCCAACTGTGGTTACAGGTGTACGAGCCCGCTTTGCCGGGGCTGCAGCGGGATCCCTTGCGGGCTGCGCCCCTGGCTTTGCAGCGGCAGGTGATGTTTCAATTCTTGTCGCTGCTGCTGCCCCATCACCCAACTTTTGAGCAGGTGGAAGCCGGGATGCGGCTCCTGAAAGCAGGCCGCCGCAGCCGCAGCCCCGACTACCCTGGCGGAGGCTGGCTAGAGGTGAAGGGGGATCACCTGGTCTGGATCTCTGCTCAGTGAGAGCTCTCCCCCTCCTGCAACGGCTGAGAACCTCAACCAATAGTTAACAGCACAGTTCAGATTTGCACGGCAACTACCGTCCCAGAAAATCCTTACTGGGGACAAACGAGGGGCTACTCAGAGGAAGCTCGATGGGAGCCTCACAGAGGGTAAAGCTGGAGGCCTCGACTTTAGTGCGGGGAGGAAGGCTACTCTGGAACTTTGGTGGCCAAAGTGGCGACTCCTTCGCAAGATACCCCACTGTATACTGTAGGGGGGATAGCTCCTGCGCGAATGATGGAGCATGACTCAAGTTCTAACTATCTCCCGCAAGCTCAAGGTATCTGCGTCGCAAGCCGCCAAGCTGGATGCAACCAAGGCCTCCGGCCCGCTGGCGCGAGCGTGAACGAGTTAACCAACAGCCGCGCAGCCAGAGAGAGCGGCGGCGGTTGAACAGTTGGGCCTTCTACCCGTTGCGGCAGTTTGTGCACTACAAGGCAATGAGGGTAGGGGTCAAGGTTGTGGTGGTGCCGCCTGCCTGCAGCTCACAGACCTGCCACCGTTGCTTGTGGCTTGGCCAGCGGGAAGGGGAGCATTTTCGCTGTGTCAACCCCGTCTGTAGTTGGGAAGGGGATGCGGATTTTAACGCTGCCACTCGCGTTAGCGGGACGGAGTCCCTAAGCTCCCGACTTCAGTGGGGGAAGTTTACCCTGGCAAGCGAGCAAAGCTGACTCCTGGGTAGTAATAAGCCAAAATTTGGCGGTAGGTCCAGCCCTGACGGGCCAATTCTTGGGCACCCCACTGGCTCATGCCAATACCATGCCCGTACTTGGGATAGGGGCTAAAATCCGGCAGACTTCTCAGGTAAGGGATCCCGCTCACCCCAACGGTTTGGCTGCCGGCGCTGGCGCTGTACATGGCGTTTACAAATTGCCCCCCATACACCATGACGATGCCGCGGGTGGCGTGTGTTGCTGCTAGGGCGGCGGCTGAGCGCTGCGAGAGGCCCCGATACACCTGGGAGTGGGTGTCGCTAAACACATCAAACCAGCCGCGGGAATTGCGGTGGTGAAGAACATAGGTGCGGGCTGCCACCGCCTGGGCCTTGAGGGCCTCGGGCAAGAAGCGGGATCCCATCTCGGCTTCCACCACGCCGGCCACGTAGTCTTCTAGATCCACGTAGTTGATGGCCATTACCCTGTTATACCCGGTCAAGAGCACCTTGCCGGAATACCAGCGGCCATCCACGGCCACCAGGCCACCCGCTGGCGGCTCGATGAACAACACCGGGCTGACCACCCCCTGCAGGCGCACCCCTTGAGGGCCGGGCTGGGCCAGAAACCCTTGCATGGGCGGCAACTCGGCCAGCACCTCTTGGCGGCTGTTGGTCAGTTGGGCGGGGCGAGAAACGCCCACCACCACAGGGGCGGTGGCATCGGCCAATTGCACGCGCACCGTCACCCCCCAAGCGCTCTCTATCCATCCCCCTAAGGTGCCCACCAGCAGGGATCCCATCAGGGCAAGCCAACCCCGTGCTCCCATAGCCTCTGTCCAGAGTTCTTTTTTGTACAGCAACCCCAGCCTAGGATAGAGCAAATCGGACTTGGGAATGAAAATCAGGGTGCCTAAAGGGCGGGACGGGATCCCGTTGACAAGGGAGCGGGCGGATGGGATTGCTCCAAAGGGAGAGAATCAGGTTGTCGAAACCGATCCGGTTCCAGGCCCAAGGCAAAGCACAGGGAGGATCCCGGTCGTCCATTGGAGAAGCAGAGAAAAGCTCCCAGCGAAGCCAATGCCAGAAGGGCCGCATAGCCGAACATGGCCCGATAGCCGGATCCCAGCGCCAGGGTGCCCAGGATCGGCCCCGCCAGCCCAATGCCCAAGTCAAACCCACACATCACCAAGCTGAACAAACGCCCCCGCTCCACCGGCTCAGAGCGATCGGCTACCAGGGCGGAGATCAGCGGGATCAAGGTGCCAAAACCCGACCCCACCACGATCCCGGCGACAAGAAAAGCCCCGACGCTGTCGGCAACCAACAGGATCCCCATCGCCAGAGCATAGGTGGCCAAGCTCAGAGAGATAAACGGCCCCCGCCCGTAGCGATCGGAAGCGCGACCAGCCAGCAGGCGCACGCCGAAGCTGGCAAAGGCCACCGCCGTATAAAAAAGACCGGGATTGAGGGGAACTCCGACCTCTTGGATCAACAGGGCCACAAAAGTAGTCTGGGTGCCGAAGGCCAGCCCCACCAAGAGCATGACCCCAGCGAGAGAGCACACCTTGGGGTTGAGCACAAGGCTCCAAAACGCTCCATCCGGGGGCAGGGATCCCCAACCCCCACGGCGCTGCTCGCGAACCGATTGGGTACAGAGAAAGCCCACCAACCCCAGCAGAGCGGCAAAGAGAAACAGAGGGCCATAACCAACCAGCTCCTGCAAAAAGCCGCCCAAAGCAGGGCCGATGGCTACACCAATGGGATTGACCAAACTCATGTAGCCCAAGATCTCGCCGCGTTTTGCTTCCGGGGCAAAATCCGCCACCAAAGTAACGTAGGCGGTGGCAAAAGCGGCGATGCTGATCCCGTGAAAGGCCCGCACCAGCGCTATCCACGGGATCCAATCCCAGAGCCAGTACCCCAAAGGCGCCATCCCCGCCGCGCCCATGCCGATGAGCAAGACGATCCGGCGACTGTGGCCATCCGCCAGCCGCCCCAACCAAGGGCGAAAAGCCAGCAGCCCAATCGAGAAGGCCCCCATCACCAAGCCCACCTCTTGGCTGGTGCCGCCCACATCCCGGACGTAGAGCGGCAGTGTGGGCAACAGCGAAGACAGACTGGCCCAAAAGAGCAGCCCGGCCACGAAGAGAATGCCCAAGTTGCGCCGCTGCGCCGGCTGTAGCTGCCCGAATACCCTCACGCCCACTCCCAATGAAACTCTCACAACCCTGCCAGGGAGCAAAGCCGTCTCCACAGCATCCCTGAACAGAAATATTACGAAATGTCTATTTGGGTGCTGACTTTTTCAATCTTAACCTCTTGTCTGGAACTGTGCAGGATCCCTGTTCAGGGGCAGCCGTTAGCCTGGAAGTGGCCTTTTTGTACGCTTGCCTATGGCGGAACGGTCAGATCCCTTGACTCGCGGTTTGGTTGCCCTGATTCGGGGCTACCAGATAGGCATCTCCCCTTGGCTGCCTCCTGCCTGCCGCTACTACCCCACCTGCTCCCAGTACACGCTGGAAGCAGTGCGGCGCTACGGCGCCATCCGAGGCAGTTGGCTGGGGATCCGCCGCCTCTGCCGCTGCCACCCTTGGCATCCGGGGGGCTACGACCCGGTGCCCGACTTGCCAGGATCCGCACCTGACGAAACTTATCGCCCCAGCCGAGATTGATTGACGAGGGGGATCCCTGTCAGGCCAAGATCGGTGTTGCCGGAAAAGGCTGTATTTGGGAGCCGGTCAGTCAGGAATAGCAGGCCACCGCCTCGATTTCCACCAAGGCATTCAAGGGCAAGCCAGCCACCTGCACGCAAGAGCGGGCCGGCGCCGGGTCTGCGGCAAAAAACTCTCGATAAACCTCGTTCATGGCGGCAAAGTCTTTCATATCCGCCAAAAAAACGGTTGTCTTCACCACATTGGCCAGGCTCGTGCCCCCTGCTTCCAGCACCGCCTTCAGGTTCAGCAACGCCTGCCGAGTTTGCGAGGCAACATCTTCCCCCGCCAGCTTGCCAGTTTTGGGATCCAGGCCCACCTGGCCGGCGGCAAACAGAAAGGGCCCCGAAGCAACAACGCCCTGGCTGTAAGGGCCGACAGGAGCAGGAGCGGCCTCGGTTTGTACAGCACAAGGGCCTGGCCCGGTTTGGCCCTGCGGATGGCCCATCGCGGAATTGGCCAGATTGCTCGGCTCCATAGAGGTTTGCCCCCGTGAAGAGAAGCTCTTTCGCTACGCTACCACAGGCGGATCCCAGAGAAGACGAACCCGCAATGCCAAAATAGGCTTGTCGGGAGGAAAAAGTACTCATGCCTTTGATCAAGTTGCAAACCTCTCTGCAGCCAGAACCTGCCGCCGTGGCAGACCTACTCAAGTTCCTCTCTGCTGCTCTGGCTAAGCAGTTGGGCAAGTCGGAAGCCTACGTGATGACTGCTTTTGAAGGAGGGATCCCGATGACCTTTGCCGGCAGCGCCGATCCCTGCTGCTATGTAGAGATCAAGAGTATTGGGCAGTTTTCCGCCGATCAAACCCGATCCCTGAGCGAGTTTTTTTGCAGCACCATCGAGGACAAATTGGGGATCCCCAAGAAGAGGATTTACATTGAGTTCGGCGATGCCAAAGGCCATCTTTGGGGATGGAACGGCACGACCTTTGGGTGAAAGCTACTTCGCACAAGTCAGGTATTTCCTAGCCTGGCTGCTCTAGCCTATCTAGCAACAGCTTTCTGATGCTC